>CAZPAE010000099.1:0-7831 GCA_964584455.1 uncultured Thioalkalispiraceae bacterium | reverse complement strand
TATAGCCGCCATCCAATAACTGAAAACTTCTTGGTTCATTTGATCGAGTAAGCCAACATAGACAAATAAGCCAACGATCGAATTGATTGCCATTAAGATAACAGAGGTGGGCGTCGCTATTTTTTCGCTAACACGAAATAACAATACAAGGACAGAAAAGGTAAGAATATCAATGCCTGTTCCAACCATGCTACTTAAGATACCACCAATAAAGCCAACGAGTAGTAATACATTTTTTTCTCGTTGCCCTTTTTCGGGCAGACTGTAATGACAGTTTCTATCTTGTCGGTTTAGCACGGCTAATACAAGTGCAAAACTACTTGCCATAACAGTAAACGTCATCTTTATCACATCAGGCGGCAAAAAAGGTGCTATCCATGTTGCGCCTAACAGCATGCCAAATGCACCGCCAATACTAGCCCATAAAATAACATGCCATTCTACTTTAATACGCATGATGAAAATGACAAGTGATGCTGCCGTCATTCCAATACTTTGTATGGCGATGGCAAAGAGTTTGGCATCCCACGGCGCAATATGCAGGAGTTTAGTAAATACCGGAAAAGCAACCGCACCACCACCTTCGCTGGTTGCACCGGCAATAATTGAGCCAAATGCCATTGTTAAACTAATATGCCAGTTGTTAATAACATGTGATAGGGCATCATTAATGCCTAATGATGCTAACCAAACTACCCAAATAATACTGGCAATGAATAAGCTGTAACGTAATCTCGTTGTAAATGCCATGATACGAATCCTTGTTCTGATACCTGTCCATTAATATACATAGGGGAATATGGCATAGGTGCTTGATTTGTATTCTGTATATTTATCACCAAACACACTAATAAGTGCGCGTTCTTCTACCCAAATACGGTAGAGATAGGATGGAATACCGATAAATATAAAAACTAACAAAGCAATTCCGCTGCCTGCCATGAGTAAAGCACCAAAAAATCCGACAATTAGCCCGGTATAACTAGGGTGGCGCAGTAAGCTATAGATACCTTCTTTAACAAGTTCATGATCGTCAGTGACTTGTACTTTGGTGACAAAAAACTTTCCTAGGGTTTTAATAGAGGTATGGCGCAAATAAACGCCGAGAAGTAGTAAGGCTAGGCCTGGGAAAAAAGAATTGTCGGGTAGCCATAATCCTAGATTATTATTGAGTAAGGCCTTATCGAATAACGCGAACAGGATGGAAAAAAAAGACACAAGTAAGAACATACGCGATAGTAAGCCAAATGTTTTACTGTTTGCTTTATGTCCCAGACGAACACGCAAAGCCTCCATAGCTAGCCAGCCTGCGAAGGCGATATTCAAGAGTAATAGATTCGGTTCAGTTAGTGCACCATTAGATAGCCAGTTTATAGCCCAGTAGTAGGCCTCAAATAGTACAAGTGCAATAATAGTTTGATTCCACATAATTGTATCTCCTTGTCATTAAGCGATTTGACACATTTTCTGATTTATCTCAGAAAGGATGTGTTCTGCATCCCTTCCTACGCCTTTCAATAGTCCAGAATCAGCATGCCGCATCCAGCGTAAGCCAAGAAAATACAAGCCAGGTAAAGATGTGATACCTTCCTGCTGTATTGGTTGGCCCTGTTGATCTAATATGGGTAAATCTATCCAGCTTAAGTCGTATGCATAGCCCGTGGCCCAAACAATATTGCTAGGTTTGAGTGTGCTATCATCTTCGAAAACAACGCCTTGCTCATTCATTCCTATTACTTTAGGTTTCCCCAGAATCCCATTTTGAGACATAACCGAGAGGAGGCTTTCACCGATATAAGGGTCACTACCCTTACTTAATAATTTCCCAAGCGGTGAGTCTAAAGACATTTCATAAAGACCCATAAATTGCATCCACCACATTAAGTCTGCAATATGCTCGGATTTATTTAAGGGGACTTCCCTGTCAGTGATGCCGATCTTCCCTAATATTTTTGAAAATGTATTACCTGATAATTGTCTAGGTAAGGTAAAATCTTTTTCGTAGGATAAGTAAACTAATCGATCATGGTTTGCCAGTTCTACGGCTATTTGCACACCGGAGTTTCCTGAGCCGACAACTAATACTTCTCCTGGTGCGAGTTGCTGAGGGTTTCGGTAATCATGGCTATGTATTTGAGTTACATCAGCTAAGTTTTGTAAAAAATCAGGTGTGACTGCTTTTTGAAAGGGACCCGTTGCTACGACAACATGTCGGGTTTCGTATATATGTTGATGAGTTTTTACAATGAAGCAGTCATTTTTCTTACTCAGACTTTGAACTTTGCAACCTAGTAGAATCGGTGGCTTCAATAGCCTGACATAGGATTTTAAGTAATCGATCACTTCATTTTTGCTCGCGAAGTCATCGGGATCCCCTGGGAAATCAAGCCCTGGCAAACTATTCATCCAGTTAGGTGTAACTGTGTAGAGTCCGTCGTAACGGTTTTGCCAGCTAGTTGCGACTTGGGTTTCTTTTTCAAGTACAACATGCTGTATATCAGCATTACTTAGGTGATAACTCATTGCTAGGCCAGCTTGGCCACCACCGATAACAACCACTTCCATATCTTTTCGCATGATTAAGCTCCGTGTAATCTCGCTATCAAAGGCGATTTTTATTTTTTAGGTATTACCTCAATAATTGAGTCATGTACATTTGTTGGTATTATTCTATTTAGCGTAAAACCAGACTCTGAAAGAATGTGAATAAACTCACTTTCTGTTCTCTCACGCCCTTGATGAAACATCATCATCATCCATAGGTCTGTTACTTTAGTGAAAGAGGCTTCATTACCGGGTTGTAAAATTTGCTCTACGAGTAACAATCTACTATTCGGGTTCATACTACGTCGGCAATTAGAAAGTATTTGAATTGCCTCTTCGTCATCCCAGTCATGAATAACGCGGCATAATAGATAGGCGTCAGCATCTTTAGGTATTTCAGTGAAAAAGTCACCGGCGACGCAGCGAATTTTATTGTTGAGGTTTTCTTCAGTCATTTTATTCTTTGTGCCTTCGATTACACTGGGTAAATCAAATACAATGCCTTGTGCTATTGGGTAGCGTTCGACAATTTTACTGATAAGAGAGCCATGTCCACCGCCAACATCAATAATTGTGTCAAATATAGAAAAATCATAAGCATCGACTGCTGCGGCATGCACATTAGATAAAAAGTCAGTCATGACTTTATTAAAAAGATCGCCAGCTGCTTTGTCCTCTCTTATGTAGTCAAAGAAAGGCTTTTCCATACTTGATTCAAAGGCAGATTTCCCTGTTTTAACGGCGTGCAGAAGTTCATTAAAAGGCTTTTGATTCCAGGGCGATGAGAACATTTTAATAAAAGAGTGCAGTGTTTTATCACCGGACTTCATGAGTGCAGCGGTGGGGGTGAGTTCGAATCGATTGTCTTCTTTTTGGCGATATATGCCATAGCTTGCCAATAGCCTTAATAAGCGATTTAGTGATTGCTCATGGGATCCAGTTAGTTCGGCCAGTTCGGTAATTGTTTTGGGGCCATCATCTAACAAATCAGAGCATCCTAACTCTGCTGCAACATGGATGGCTTTACTGACCATTTCGCCTGTAATGTAGTCACGTAATTGGATAAAAGGTGCAATATCTTGTCCCATACTCTTCCTCACTTTAATCTGCCATGATGGTGATATTTTGGTTTGCTAGTTGTTTGATTTTTTCTTTTAATTGCTGCGCGATCATTTGAATATGGCTGTCAGTCATAATCGAGTAATGATCGGCTTCTAATTGAATGGTTTCTAATTCACATGTGGTGAATGGCTGCCATCCCCAGTCATCTTTATGTAGGGCTGGGTGTGTTAAAAATTCGTTAATTGTCTCCCCGTTTGCACGATAAAGTGTTATGGGGACATCAATGGTGTCTGGTTGATAACAGCGAATAGCATGTATATTGGCACGAAAAACATTTAATGCCCGATATAAACGATCGATGGTTTCTTGTGGATCGTCAGGTTGTGCACTAGCAATATCAGTGATGATGTTGTGTAGCTTTTCTGCTGCGCTAATTGTGGCCAGATCATCGTGTTGATCGATAGTAGGTTGATTGGTTGTGATATCAGTAATAAACCACGAGGTAAGTGTTTCTTCATCAACCCTATCTCGCTCAATAGGTGCTGGGCTGTCAATCATAATGATGTTGGCAATAGGGATATTTTTTGCTTTTAATTGTTTTGCCATTTCGTAAGCAACAATACCGCCTGATGACCAACCACCTAAAATAATTGGTTGTTGGGGTGTATAGGTATTCAGTAGTATTTTTATATAATACTCAGCCATGCTTTCTATTGTTGATAATGCTTTTTCCCCATCTTCTAACCCTAATGCTTGAAAAGCATAAAAGGGCACATGACTATCGAGTTCTCTTACTAAGTTTTCATAGCTAAATACATTCCCACCAGCGGCATGTATAAAGAATATGGGGGGCAGATCCTGTCCTTGCTGCAATCTCACTAAGGAGGAATGTTGCTTGTTGTTGAGTTGTTCAATTAGATACAAGGATAATTGCTTAATATCACTATGCTCTAGCAAAGCAGAAATAGGTAATGAAATGCCAAATTTTTGTTTTAGCATCACCATGACGCGTACGGCGCTTAGTGATTGTCCGCCTATATCAAAGAAGTTATCGTATATACTGATTTTCTTAATACCAAGGATTTGTGACCAAACTTCTGCAATAGCCTTTTCTGTCTCAGTTTGTGGTGCAACAAAGTCTTTTTTTGCACTAATCTGTGTGTTTGTATTGATGCTAGGTAGAACTTTACGGTTTAGTTTTCCGTTGCTAGTTAATGGTAACGAGTCTAAAAATGTGAAATAGGTGGGTACCATATAATGTGGTAGCTTAGTGGCTAAATAATCCTTTAAATTTTGTGGTTCGAGTGATTTATTATTTGTAATAACATAGGCTGATAAGTGTTGTTCATTCTGTTGTTTATATAAGGTGAGCGCTGCTGAGGTGATGTCAGGGTGCTGTAACAATGTTGACTCAATTTCACCAAGCTCAATTCGATAACCGCGTAATTTGACCTGGTTATCTTCTCGGCCTAGGAACTCAATATTGCCATCAGGCAGATAACGCCCAAGATCGCCGGTGCGATATAATCGGTCTTGTGTAGTTGGGCATGTGATAAAGCTGTTTTGGGTTTTTTGTAAATCTTTCCAATAACCTTTCGCCAGGCCGATTCCACCGATATAGAGTTGCCCTGTTACGCCACAGGGGCGAGGGCGTAGTTTTTCATCTAAGACATGGAACGTTTGGTTGGCTAAGGGCTTACCATAGGGAATGCTTGTTAATTCAGGGGTAATAAGGTTTAAATCAATCGGATAGAAAATTGACCATATGGATGCTTCTGTTGCACCACCAAGACTGATAATGAGCGGATTTTGTTGACATAATGCCTGTATTCGTTGCGGTAGTGTTGTGGGGATCCAATCACCACTTAACAAAATGAGTCTTAAAGAACGTGGTAGTTGTAACTGATGCGTTTCAGCGTACTCCACCAGTATTTCCATCACAGGTGGTGCAGAATTCCAAATAGTCACGCTATCTTCATACAATAGGCTAAGCCAATGTTGAGGATCATTTAATTTATCTGCATCGGGTAGTACTAGTGTTGCACCCGCCACAATCGCGCCAAAAATGTCCCAAACAGAAAGATCAAAATTAAAAGCAGAAATACCAAATATGCGATCATGTTGGTTTACTGAAAAGCGCCGATTGATATCTAATATTGTATTGATTGCCCCTCGATGATCGATCATGACACCTTTTGGTGTTCCGGTTGAGCCTGAAGTAAAAATAACATAAGCCAAATCGTCTAAGGTTTGTTTCGGTGTACTTTGTATATTGGGGTATGCACTAGATTGTTGTTCTAGTGTTATGCGTTTTACTTGGGTGGGCCATTGTAATTGGGTGTCTAATTCAGGCGTTGTGATGACAACTTGAACATCGGCATTCTGTATTAGCCATATGCGGCGTTGTTCGGGTAATTTGGGGTCAATGGGTAAATAGGCGGCTCCTGCATGAAGTATGCTGAGTATGGCGACGATCTGTTCCCAGCTTTTTTCCATTACTACAGCAATCAGTTGGTTAGGTTGAGCATTTAATGTGGTCAGTTGCTGTGCAACGAGCTCACTATATTGCTGAATTTGTTGGTAAGTTAAGATTTTATTTGTGGTTACCAACGCTACTTTTGTTGGTGATAGCAGTGCGTGTTTTGCCACTGGTGTCTGTAGTAGAGTTTGCGGCAGGTTATATTTCGTATTATTCGCTAAACGCTGTTGTTTAAGTTGTGTAGCCGGTGTTAGATGAAGGTTATCTGATATCCAAACATTATGGCTTTTGGACAAACGTTGTAGCAATGCGTGGTAGGCTGTTGCCATGTTTGGCATAAGGTCGTTAGGGAATATCCCATCGCGCGAGTCCCAGTGTATAACTAAGTCACCTTGTTGGTTTTCGGTTACAGAAACATCTAGCCAAACTTGGGGCGTTTGTAAGCCACTTCCTATCCAGTTCTTATCATAAATAGAAAAAGGCGCCATAGAGTGACCGGTATGCGTTTTTTTCCTAAGGTGTAAATTGCTACTGAAAACGACAGGGGCACTGGCAGATAGGGGGTTATTTTTTTCCTTGTTAAGTGCTTGCAACAATGCCGTGCCGCTAAACGCGTTATGTTGCATATCTTTGAAGAATTGACTTTGTAAAATTCTGGCTCTTTTAGAAAAAGTATCTTCACAGTGAGTGTCAACTGCTAATAACGAGAGAGAGCTAAAATTGCCAATGATTTCTGATACGCCATCTAAAGATGGACGATTAGAAAACATTATATTTAATAGGAACTGAGAATGCCGACTCCAGTTTGCGATAACTTCACCATAGGCAGCACATAATGCCATGGATGGGGTAAGTTCCTCTTTACTCGCGAAACGCCGAAAATTTTCCCATTCTACCTTTGTTAAAGTCAGACTTTGCCTTGTCATTGCACGCGAAAAGTCCGGTGCTTTAGCTAAAGGTAACTCTGGGATATCAGGTAAATACGGTAGGCGTGCTAACCAATATTTTTGTGCTTGGTGATAGTCAGACGAACAGCTGGATGTATATGTGGCGATAAAATCATAGTAGGGTAGTGTCAGTTTAGGTAGTACGGCTTTAGGTTCAGCATAGAGCTGAGCCAATTCAGAAAATAAAATTGAAATACTTAGGCCATCAACTAAAAGCAGGCTGAAATTAAAGAATAAAATAGATTTTTTGTTATTTAACAATAAAATTTTAATCTCGAAAAAAGGTAATTGACCAAAATGATATTGTTTATTACCTATAGCTTTACGGACTTTCTCAATAGAATGATGCGCTTTTGTCGTTGATAAGTGTTTGAGATTAATGGTTTGTAGAGGAACGGGCATATCTGTATCTGTGATTTCTTGGTAGCCGTTCGAGTGAAAAATGGTGCGCAATATTTCATGTCGTTTCTGAAGTTTCTGCCAAGCAGCAGTAAAATTATCTACATTTAGTTCATCTACTTCTATTTCAAAATAAATTTGGGCAATGCCGTTTTTTTTCGTTGTGTTTTGGCCAAAGAAGTAGGCTTTTTGCATATCTAGCAACGGTAGATATGATTGTTTTTCATCGCAAGATTCGTGGTTAATATTAGAAGCTTTTGCTTGGTTAAGTGCTGATTCATTTGATATTTCTGATACTGGTTTCATCCCTGTAAACCCCCCATAGCTATAGAATATGCTTCTGTATTTAATTGGAACAGCTTTCTTCCTGTTTATATATCTTACGTTAACGTTATATATG
>CAZPAE010000098.1:0-7903 GCA_964584455.1 uncultured Thioalkalispiraceae bacterium | reverse complement strand
TTGGCCTTCTCAATGAGCGTGCGGTGGGCTTCTAAATCATGACGACTGATACCTTCGCGCAGTTTATTGAAAAAGAACTGGGATAAGGACTGGGCCCCACTAATGCGTTCTTCGAAGGCCGTTTTACCCTCTTGCTGCACTAGGGAGTCGGGATCTTCCCCATCGGGTAAAAATAAAAATCGAATTTGCTGCGTCCCTTGCAAGATAGGTAGCGCATTATTGAGTGCCCGCCAAGCGGCATCCCGGCCGGCGCGATCACCGTCGAAACAAAACACCACATTGTCGGTAAGCCGAAACAGTTTTTGTAAATGCTCGGCGGTACAGGCGGTACCCAGGGTCGCGACTGCATAATGAATACCTTGTTGGGCCAGCGCAATCACATCCATATAGCCTTCTACCACCAGTAGCTGGTCGATATGGCGTAAGGTTTGGCGTGCCTCATACAGGCCGTACAGCTCTTGGCCCTTATGAAATAAAGGCGATTCCGGTGAATTGAGGTATTTGGGGCCTGCATTATCGGCATTGCCGTTCTCATCGGGGATTAGCCGACCACCAAAACCAATAAATCGGCCGCGGCTATCGCGGATCGGAAACATAATCCGATGCCGGAACCGGTCATAGGTGTCTCCGTTATCTTTGCGAATCAGCATGCCTAGGTTGGTGAGGTGGCCGGTGTGGCCACTGCCCATGGCCAAGGCAATGTTGTTACCGGGTGGGGCATAACCCAAATGGTAACGTGCGGCGACTTCGCCGCTTAAGCCGCGCCCTTTAAGGTAATTTACCGCCAATGACGCCTTAGGATGTTGGCGCAGTTGTTGGCGGTAGTAGTTGTCGCAGTGCGTCATAAGATCGTATAGGTTAGTCCGAACCTTTTTTTGCTCAGGGCTAATAGCCGTGCCTTTCTCATATGGCACTTCGACCCCAGCTAATTTAGCCAGTTCTTCAATGGCCTCAACAAATTCCAGATGGTCAAACTCCATCACAAAACCAATCGCGGTACCATGAGCACCGCAGCCAAAACAATGATAAAACTGCTTGTTTGGGCTGACTTTAAAAGAAGGGGTTTTCTCGTTATGAAAAGGACAGCAAGCTTCGTATTCGCGCCCCGCCTTTTTTAACGGCACACGCGAATCAATCACCTCAACAATGTCGACGCGATTAAGTAGCTCATCAATAAATGCAGGAGGGATCCGACCGGCCATCACTGTATTGTACTGTAATTTGGCGGCTCTGGTGGAAAGGAAGTGGTGGGTACATTTGATGGCATAAAGGACTATTGTTATTGCGAGAAAAAATGGATAACGACAGTTATCTATTTTGACGTGGCAATCTTCTGTTAGCACCCTGCGAATATCAGGAGATAGCGTCGTCACTTCGCTCCTCGCTATGACAAGAAGCGCACAGATGGCCTCGTTGCTACGATAAGGTTTTTTCTCCCTATGCCGGTGAGGGTACTTGAATGAGCTTTGTATTGAATAAAGGGCGAGGCATGACGCCGAGCGCGGTTTTGCTGAGCCAGGAAGGCGAATCAAAACCGCTTAAGGCAAGGCTCATCTAAGTGGCCTGTTTCAGCGGCATGGGAAGCGTTTTCTTTATTGATGTTCCCAGTGATGCACTATCACTGAATTCAGTTATCCGTTAGCTTAATCGCACCATCTTCAGACCAATCCACGCGAGCTAATTCTGGATGGTCACGTTTCCAGTCTGCAATGGTTTTGGCTTTGGATCGCATTTTATGAACATGCTGTTTAGTGAGGCGATTCAGCTCTTTGTTTTCCATAGCAGTGGCTTGATGTTTTAGTGCCTCAGTAATGATTTGATTAAGTTCATCATTATCCCACGGTTTTTCCACAAACCGATAGATTTGTGCATCATTAATGGCATCAACCAGTGCGGATTTATCGGCTTTAGCACTAACAATGATACGCATGCAATCGGGTTGTAGCTCACGGGCATGTTGCAGTAATTGGGTGCCGGTGATGTTCGGCATACGGTAGTCGCTAATCACAATGTGGTATGCATGGTTCTGAAGTAACGATAAAGCTTCTTGTGGGTCGGCACAGGTCGTTAGTTTGTAATCATTGTGATTCAATGTACGTGATAATGCCGACAGATTATTCGGTTCATCATCGACTAATAACATTTGATAAGTTGCCATGCTTACTCTCCTTTGACATAGAAGGTGGAGCTAATGCCCGTTTTTGAACCCCATGACTTGAGTCTCTCAACCAATGCAGCTGAAATTTGATGGCCTTGTGATAACAACATGATGCCATCGGGGGTTAATACATCACGGGTCAATGTCATACCGGGTTTTAAATCATCAAGGGCTACGGCGATTTCATCAGAATCACTTAAGGCACCTTCGAGCTGTACGATATTTTCACAGAAGGTATCAACTAACTTAGGATCGTACTTAGTGTTTTTATGTTTGATGATGTAGTTCTTAGCATCTTCTTTGTTAAGCACTTTACCGATTTTTTTGGTATGAATCAGATCATCATAATCATTGGCAATGGCGATAATGCGCGAGCCTAGGGGGATTTTCTCAGCATGTAAACGATCGGGAAAACCTTTGCCATCGAATTGTTCGTGATGCGAGCGAATTAATAAACCCGTATCAGCCAGCGCATCAATCCCCATAATAACCGTTTGGCCTAGTGCGGCATAAGTTTCATAAACTTGTTTTTCATTATTGCTTAATTCGCATTCGGGCTTATTAATAAGTTTATCCGGTAAACCAATTTTACCAATTTCATGTAATAAACCAGCAAAATAAACTGTATCGGTTTCTTCTGTATTGCAGCCATGTAGCTTAGCAAGCTCACGTGCCAGTTGGGCCACTCGCTTACTGTGCCCGGCAACCCGGTCGCCGCGTAGTTCAACCAAATTAGAAAATACCTCAATCGAGTTGCTATAACTATCTTTTAATTCTTTATGGGCACTTTCTAAAAATAAATTGGTTTGACGCAGCTCTTCGGTTTTAGCGATGACACGTTGTTCTAAAGAATTGTTGAGCTCGGCTAATTGGGCATTTTTTTGTTGTAGCTGTTCTTCAAAATAATCTTTTTGTTGAATCAATTTGCGTTGCTCAGCAGCACGTTTGATTACCAGTTTTAAGTCATGATCATCCCAGGGTTTGGCAGCATATAAATAAAGGTGTGCATCATTGATAGCGGAAATGGTGGATGCAATATCGGCATAGCCGGTGAGTAAAATTTTAGGTGTGTCAGGATGGGTTTGATGCGCACGTTTTAAAAATTCTGCGCCGTCCATTTCAGGCATGCGCATATCACTAATGATGATATCAATCTCTTCTTTTTCCAGTATGGCTAAGCCTTCTTTACCATTGTTAGCAGTAAAAATTTTATAACCTTCTGGTCGAAACAGTCGTGTTAACGCCGTGAGGATGTTAGCTTCATCATCGACAAAGAGTAGTTTTGCCTCAGGCGCATCAATACTAAAGAATTCTGGTTGTGCACTCATGTCTGTCTCCAATGCCACTATGCGGCTTGTTGCTGCTTGATGGGCAGCCAAATTTTAAATTCAGTGCCTTCACCTACCGTACTGTGTACCTCAATACGACCATCATGTTTTTCAATAATGTTATAGGATAGGGATAAGCCTAAACCGGTACCTTTGCCCACCGGCTTAGTTGTGAAAAAGGGATCAAAAATCGTTTTTAAATTTTCTGGGTCAATGCCTTGACCATTATCGGAAATAGATACACAGATATAGTCTTTATCTGTCCAAGTACGAATGGTGATAATGCCTTGCTCAGATTCTATGGCTTGCGCTGCATTGACAATCATATTCATGAAGACTTGGTTCAGTTGCGAGGCATAGCAGGTAATCATCGGAATATCTCCATATTCCTTGACTACTTTCGCTTTGTATTTTATTTCGTTGTTGGCAATATTTAAGGTGCTATCAATACCTTGATGTAAGTCGACGGTATCCAGTTCGGCTCTATCATGGTGAGAGTAATCTTTTAAGTCACGCACGATATCTTTTACTCGAGTTAAGCCTTCCTTAGATTCATTAACCAGGTTCACCATATCAGTGCGTAGAAAATCGAGATCTGCATGGTCACGTAGTTTTGCTAAAGCTTCACGCACGGCTTCATCATTGATATAGGCTTCGGCTTCTTGGTATTTATCAAGCACAGTAAACAAGCTTTTTACATAATGCTCCATAGTCCCGACATTGGAATTAATGTAGCCGATGGGGTTGTTGATTTCGTGTGCTACACCAGCAGCCAGTTGACCGATAGAGGCCATTTTTTCCGATTGTAATAATTGTGCTTGGGTTTGTTTTAAACTGGTGATGGAATCTTTTAACTGATCATTGGCTTCAGAGAGTTGTTCGGTTCGTTGTAGTACGCGCTGTTCTAATTGCGTATTCATTTGTTCTAGTTCATTTTGGTATTGTTCAACCCGGGCATGCTCTTTTTTTAGGTTGTTGATCATGGTATTAAATGCACGGCTGACTTCCGCTATTTCATCATAACCTTTATCCATAATCTTACGGTTGTAATCACCACTGGCGATCCATTCGGCGGCACGTTTTAAAATAAGTAGTCGTCGACTTAATATGCTACCGAATACAAAACTAAAAATACCCGACAAGACTAAACCGGTAATAGCAATACGGAGGGCTTTATTACGTGCAATGATTTTAGTTTCAGTGATTTTGGCAACGTCATAACCGATGTAAATGGTGCCGATATGTATATCACTACTAATGACTTGTGCTTTCTCTCGATAAATACCATCGGTGGCCTGTTCGATATCTGCATGGGGTTGTTTAGCTTGTGCAGCCTGGCCTGTCTTGTCCTCTGCTAGTGAGAGTGCAATATCATCTGGGTCTTCAATTAAGACATACTTTACCGTTGGTGTTGCGACCAAGCGCATAGTTAGTTCATCTAATGTAGCGGTGTCTAATGCGGCGATGGCATTGGTGGTAGAGGACTTAAAACTTGACGTGGTGGTTTCAATGGTGTCATGCATCATGTCACGATGACTGCTAACTAAGATCTTCAGATCGCTAAGGATCAACAGCGAGAACATCGCCAACTCAATGAGGGCGATCCCGATGATGACCTTAGCTCTGAAGCTTAAGCGCATTACCGATTACCACCTAACATGGTGTCAATGTTTAAGGCACGGATATCATTATATTCCGCATCGGTACTGGCTTTTAACGGTTTGAACTTCAGCGGTTTGCGTAATTCATCAGGTAAGTTCAGTAGTGCTTGGGTTACCTTTTGGGCCAAGGTTTTGTTCACCCGGGGATGAGCAGCGATGGCGTGGGGAGTATAGCCCTTGGTCTTTTTCAAAATGGTGAGCTTATCGCTAGTGGTTTTGCCTTGGGCATTGAAGGTACGCACAATGCCGCCACCGGCTTTGGCCACACCACGGGCCACATTGCGATAGACCGAGTGAGGTTTATAATTCACACCCGCCGCACGCAGTTCGGCTTGCGGTAATAAACTGGCGGCAAAGGCATTAGGGCTGGGAAAGTGTAGCGTCATGCTATCTAAATCGGATAATTGTTTGGCGCTAGAATCTTTGGCGACCACAAATACCCCAGTGAGTTTTTTATTACTCTGGTTGGCTAATACATAGTAGCCTGGCTGTTTCGCGAAACGCACATAGTGATAAGGGTTCATATAGGCCAAATCGTACTGACCTTTTAAGCAGCGATTTTCAAATTCACCAATGGTGGGTGCCGTGGCAAATCGAATTTTTTTGCCTACCTGTTTTTCAATATGTTTTAAGACTGGTCCCCAAGCCTTTAATAATTTGCCGGCTGATTGCTGTGGGACGATGCCGAACACGAGTACATCTTTGTCTTGCTGGGCGTAACTTGGGTTGGCGAAGACCAATAACAGCGCCACTATCCATCCGTATTTAAGTCGTTGCATGGTGAACCCCTTATCATGGTCAATAACTCTTCCATATATCGGATTTTGGGGTAGGCAACTTAAATATTGACCAATTTAGTTCATGATGAAAATCAATGACATAGCTGGCTTTAGGCGAAAAAGTAGCCTAATTTTGTGAGCAAAGTGGAATTAAAAAGAGGCGAATTTAATCGCTGAAATTAGCTTAGACGGGCTTTGATGAGTTTACTGACCTGGCCCATATCGGCCCGACCCTGTACTTTTGGTTTCACCTGGCCCATCACTTTGCCCATATCCTTCATGTTGGCAGCGCCCGTGGCAGACATGGCCTCGTTGATGATGGCCTCTAATTCTGCTTCTGACATGGGCTCAGGCAGATATTCTTTGATGATATCCAGTTCGAATTGTTCTTTTTCGATTAAGTCGTCGCGATTGGCTTTTTGATATTGCTCAATGGAGTCCTTACGCTGTTTTACCATCTTTTCCAGTACGGCTAAGATGCCAGCGTCATCGAGCTCGATACGCTCGTCGACTTCTTTTTGTTTGATGGCTGCTGTGATGAGACGCAATGCACCCAGGCGCGCTTTTGCCTTGCTGCGCATGGCGGCTTTCACATCATCTTGAATCCGGGTCGACAGGCTCATCCGGCGTCACTGTGGAGTTTAGTAGAGGCGGGTACGACGTAACTGTTCGCGCATCACTTTCTTTTGGTGACGCTTCACAGCTGCAGCCATTTTACGCTTACGAATAGACGTTGGTTTTTCGTAGAATTCGCGGCGGCGAACTTCGGATAAGACCCCGGCTTTTTCGCAAGAACGCTTGAAGCGGCGCATAGCGATATCGAACGGTTCGTTTTCTCTGACTTTCACTGAAGGCATAAAGCTTTCACTTCCTTAGGTTTAACGGTATAAAGGCGCGCAATTCTACTGTTCTACCGCGCATATTGCAAAACTTCCGGCCTCAGATCGGCCAAAATAGTGGAAAACATATCGGCAAATAGGTGATTTTGTTAAAAATGATGGTATTAGGCATAGAAACATCGTGTGACGAGACAGCGACAGCCTTGTATGACAGCAGCCAGGGCTTGTTGGCCCATGAGGTGTACAGCCAGGTTGAGCTACATGCCCAATATGGTGGTGTGGTGCCAGAGCTGGCGTCTCGCGACCATATTCGCAAAACCACACCACTGATTCAGCAAGTCTTGGCCAATGCAAAGTTAGCGCTGACTGACATCGATGGGGTCGCGTTTACGGCGGGGCCGGGACTGGTTGGGGCCCTACTGGTGGGCGCAGCGGTGGGGCGTAGCTTGGCCTTTGGTTTGAATAAGCCGGCCATCGCCGTGCATCACATGGAGGGGCATTTATTAGCGCCCATGTTAGAGGTCAACCCGCCTGCCTTTCCTTTTGTCGCTTTGTTAGTGTCCGGTGGTCACACTCAATTAGTGCGGGTGGATGGTATTGGCCAGTATCAGTTATTGGGTGATTCGGTCGACGATGCGGCCGGTGAGGCATTTGATAAAACCGCCAAGTTGTTAGGACTCACTTACCCGGGCGGGCCCGCATTGGCCAAGCTAGCGGAGCAAGGTGACCCTAATCGGTTTACCTTTCCCCGGCCCATGACCGACAGGCCAGGGCTGGATTTTAGTTTTAGTGGTTTGAAAACCTATGCCATGTATACCTTGCGTGAACAGGGCGATGATGCACAAACCAAGGCCGATATTGCCTATGCATTTGAGCATGCGGTGGTTGAAACCTTGTTTATTAAATGTCGACGCGCGTTAGAGCAAACCGGGTTAAATCGTTTGGTGATGGCCGGTGGGGTGAGTGCCAATCAAAAATTACGTCGTCGGCTGGATGAGTTGGCACAACAAAAGGGCTATCAAGTGTTTTATCCGCAGGCTAGCTTTTGTACTGACAATGCCGCCATGATTGCTTATGCCGGATGCCAACGTCTGCTAGCCGGGCAACAGGAGTCGTTGGGTTTTCGTGCCCAAGCCAG
>CAZPAE010000097.1:4694-7954 GCA_964584455.1 uncultured Thioalkalispiraceae bacterium | reverse complement strand
AACTTACGGTGAGGCGTGGAAATCTGCACTCGGCAATATCCGTATCGTTGTCTACTCCATCACACCTGGTGGGGAGTATGTGGCGATCTTGCAGGGTTTGGGCAAAGCTTTAGGGCTTGCTCCTGATGATTACTCTCGCTCCGCGATGACGCGCCGTGTACAGTGGAGGGAGCCCCTTCCTCATCTTGAAGTGGCGCCTGAGGATAGGAGGGCGCTTCGACAACGGTATTGCCAGGCGCCGTGAGGTTTGTGGTGTAAGTGCTTGAATTCTTGGTCCTTTGTCTTCTTTCTATTGCGGTGGCCGAGATTTCAGGGTACCTGGTTCACCGTCTCATGCACATCTTCGATATAGGCGCGCACGCGGAGCACCATCGCCTATACCCTCCTGACGACTACCAGGACGCGGAATATCGAATCCCCACGTCGGGAAGCTCGAAGATGCAAGATCTCTCCTACACAGCGCCTGGAGTGGTCTGGTTGCTTGCTGTGTGGTTTGTGGCAGGTCTGTTGGCTGTGCTAGTGTCGGCCGCTGTCATCTTGCTGTGGGCACGCTTGACGCAGTACGTGCACAACGCGTTCCACATAAGAGACCATTGGCTAGAGCGCTACGAATGGTTTCGCAGGTGGTCGGATCTCCATTTGGTTCATCACGAAGAACCTAAGAATTTCGGCATCATAACCTTATTCTTGGACAAGGTTTTTCGCACGCACAGAAATGCCAGCGTGTAGAAGGAACTCTGGGAATGCGCTTTTACAAGGTCAACGGCGAAACTGTAGACTTCGAATATGGACCTCCTCAGGATTCTGTCATCAGAACTGCGAGTGCTCTCATTGACGCTCGTAAAAATGTTCGCAAATATCAGCAGTACCTAGAAGACTCCGCAGGTGAAAGGCGAGTCGCTTTGGACGAACCCGCACGAGGTGTACGCGTCAGCACGGTCTTTCTAGGCGTTGATCTTGCCAACGGGCAGGATAACGTTCCGCACCTGTACGAGACTCGCGTATTCGGTGGCCGATTGGAGGGGTTGAACTGGACTGCGCCTGACGCGTCAATAGCACAGCGATTGCACGATGACGCAGTTGCCAAGGTTCGCGAAGCTGAAGGTCTGACGGCTATTGATGAGATCAAGCGAAAGCGCAAAAATTCGTCTTGGGCGTTCTGATTTGATAGGCTTGTCCTATGGATAAGCCTGCAGATCTCTACAATCAGGAGCAGATGCAGAAGGGTGGCCTGACATGGTCCATGGTCACTCGTCTCGTTCAAGAATGGCAGGCCGTGCATGGATTGCACGCGGACGGCATGGCTGGCCCTCGCACGCAGGAGTCGTTGCGCGAGGACATGTCTATCGGTGGCACCGAGCTAGGGCATGCTGCTGTTCAAATTGCGCTCTTCGAGGTTGGTAACGGAGAGCAGAACTATGGCAACAACCGTGGTCCTCACGTCGATCGGTATCGCTCCAACGATGGAACGGGGCGTGGACCAGGCGGTACAGGATCGTGGTGCGCCAGTTTTGCCTCGTATTGCTTTGTCGTAGCGGCTAGCGATTTGCGCACGAAACTGGCGTTCAAGACCAGTCGTGGAGCGAAGGCGCTAGTCAACAATGCAGCGAAGGTGGGCACGGTGTTGGAGGTGCCAGAGCCTGGAGCGCTCATCTCTTGGCACAGGTACCCCAAGGGTGGGACTATCACGTGGCGGGGGCACGTAGGCATCGTGGCCAGCTATGATCCTGACACAGATACGTTGAAGGTTGTGGAGGGTAACAAGGATCAGCGTCCAGGCGCCGACGGAGGAGAATACCCCGGTCGCGTCGCTAATGTTGCAGTATTCACCTACCCCAATGGGCGATGGCGTAGGAAGCTTCACAAGGTGGTTCGCGTTTGAGATGGGATAGATGGCTGTTGGCTATCGCAGCTTTTTGTGTGGTGCTGTTCATTACGATTCGCACCTATGCGTTCTTGACTGCGGAGCCCCTAACGGATTGGTACTGCGCGCAGGTCCTGATCGAGCGCACAGGCGTTTCGCAGATGATTTGCGCCACGGATCCATCGATGATTGATCCCCTGTGCAACACGTTTCGAGGGTCTGACGAAGGTGTTGTACTCGAAGGCTGCCACGTTGGAACATTCACGTTCTATTGATGCCTGACACGTCTGTCATTCGAATTGACCAGGTGGAGGCTGGTTCTGTTGTGCGCGTCTTGCTTCCGTCAGCGCCGTTTTCACCGCGAAGCCGCAATCGAGGTTTGTTTCGCGCGCTCGAAGGAAACCAGCGAACGCCGATCAATCAAAGAGACTGGCGTCGCATCGTCGGCAAGGTGCAGCGCAAGTTCGTTGCGCGCGTGCTAGAAAATGACACCTTCCGGCAAGAGATGCGTTTGCAGGTGGAAGACCCAAGGCGCACAGGAATACCTCTTCGTTACGAGGTAATTCTCCCTTATCGTGAGATTCTCCGAATGGCGCGCCTCGTGGTGCAGGGTCGTGAGTTCGCTAGCGTCGAAGCAGAGCAAAAGTTTCGACGACAGTTTCGCCAATCAGCTGTTAGTGGGCAGTACTTCGACCCAAAGGATCGCTTTGTTCCGGTTAGCATAGTCGCTCTGCCACCTCAGCCGATTGAGGTAGACCTCACGGGCACTGCACAACCAGACGCAGTTACTGCTGTGCGTCGCACCTCGCCTGCCACAGCGGTTACAGCCGTCACAGCAGATGGACCTGTCATCACCGAGTTTGGTGCAGGTGTGTATGCTTACGGTCTGTCACCGTCGCTGAACAACACGGGCGCGCTGGTTCCACCTCCTGCGCAGAATGATCTGAACTACTCGCCTGCTGCGGACCTCAGTAATGTCTTTTGGCAAGAAGACGATGTGTCTTCGTTTGTGACAACCGCGTTCGGCGGCACGACTGTGGACGGACCGTTAGGGGTTGTGAGCAATGTTCATTTAGCTTTTGTAGGCGCTCTACGGCGAGTTTACACAGGTGTAGGTGTAGGCGGCATTACGCCCGGTGAGACGTACACGTTTTCAGCCTATTTGCGCAAACCAACAGCAGCGGAGCTTGGTTCTTTGTCTGACAGTGTCGCGCCAGCAGACAGTATCACGCTGCGTGCTGATACAGGCACGCTTGAAGTGATCGCTGATCAAGCAGTGACGCTTACAGAAGAGTGGGCACAGTACTCACTCACTTTCGTGGCAACCGAGAATGAGGTTCTTGTCCGCTTCCTTTTCCCCAACTCGATTGAGGCGACGTGGGAGCCGCAGGCAATT
>CAZPAE010000097.1:0-4684 GCA_964584455.1 uncultured Thioalkalispiraceae bacterium | reverse complement strand
GACGGACGGTGGCCCAGCTGCACGCGCTGCGACGGAGCTTGATATTTCTGCCGAAGGGCAGGATGCAACGATCACCAACACAACTGGAACCACTGCCATTACAAGTGGTTGGGCCATCTCAGAGAGCGACGGAAACATCATCACGCAGGCGTCTTTGTTGCCTTGACGTGTCCATCCTGCGCGACTATGATGCGCAGCGATGAGTTACAAGTGGGACTGCCGTTTCCTCGAACTCGCCAAACACGTGGCGCAGTGGAGCAAGGATCCGAGCACACAAGTAGGCGCTGTCATCGTTGATGATCTGCGCCGTATCGTGTCTGTAGGCTACAACGGCTTTCCACGAGGCGTAGTGGACTCCGCCGAGCGTTACGAGGACCGCAAGCAGAAGTACGCGCTCGTGGTGCACGCGGAAGCTAACGCCATCTTGAGTCCCCAGCAATCTGTTCGAGGTTGCACTTTGTATGCCACTCTGCATCCATGCGAAGAGTGTGCCAAGTTGGTTGTACAGGCAGGTTTGACACGTGTAGTCATTCCGACCGGCACGACAGAGGCGCGTCGCCAACAGCTTATTGAACGCGGAGCTGATGACATGCTCCTCAATATGGAATTGGCGCAGACCATCCTGTGTGAGGGTGGTGTCGAAGTCGATGCCGTGTAGAAGGAACTTCCCCCATGCTGCTAGTTTTCATACGTCTGTTTCTTTTCATGATACCTATGGTGCTCGTGTGGACGCAGGTTGTCGGACCCATGTTAAAGGGTGATCCGACATTCCCGCTCCTGCGAGGAAAGCCACAGCACGTGCGAGACGCAGAGCGCAATCTACTAGCGGCACAGGCAGCGAAAAAAGCTGCCGATTTGAATGAAGAGGCTGCCAGGCTCAATGAGGAGACTTGGAGTCGAACCGAGAGACTGTACGAGAACACATTGGAAGCAGAGGAGAATTGAGATGACAACGAGAGCAACTATTGGAATTGGCGTGGCAGTTGTCTGCGCAGTACTGACCCTGGCGTTCAGCAGCATGCTGTTCGAGAATGTCGATTCTGGCGAGATCATGGTCTTGCAGGATCCTGTTGATGGTGATTTGCACGTTTTCGCAAGCGCAGGCCTGCGTTGGCAGGGCTTCGGCAAGGTGACGAAGTACAACAAGTCCGAGACGCTGCATTTTTCGTCTGAGAACGGCGAATGCACGAAGGACGGTACAGCCATTAAGACGCGCTTCAACGACGGCGCCAACGGCTGGGTTTGCGGATCGCTTCGTTACGAGCTGCCAACGGATGAAAAGAGTGTGCTCGACATTCACCGCATCTTTGGCAATCAAGATTCGCTCGAAGCGAAGCTGGTTCAGCCTGTTCTTCAGAAGTCCGTCTACATGTCCGGTCCGCTCATGTCGTCTGCAGAGTCGTACGCAGAGCGGCGCACAGACCTGATTCAGTTCATCAAGGATCAAACGGAGCAGGGTGTCTATCAGACGCGCACCGAGACAAAGCGCGTTAGTGTTGACGCGCTTGGGCTCGATGTTGCCGACAGTGGGTCAAAGAAGACTGTGGAGGTCGCCGTTATCGCGAAAGGGACAGACGGTCAGCCTCTTCGTCAAGAGATCAGTCCGCTGACACGGTTCAACGTGCGAGTGTACAACTTCGCGATCATCGGTATTCTGTATGATGACCGTGTCGAGCAGCAGATTGACAATCAGCAGCAAGAGACCATGGAGGTCCAGACTGCTATCGCCCGAGCCAAGAAGGAAGAGCAGCGTCTACGCACTGAGCGTGCGAAGGGTCAAGCTGAGGCTGAAAAGGCGAAATGGGAGCAGGAGGTCAGCAAGGCGAAAGCTGTGACCAAGGCCGAGCAGGAGAAGGCTGTGGCCGTTCTCGCAGCTGAGCAGAAGCGCGAAGTAGCGACTCTCAATCGAGACGCAGCCAAGCTGGAGAAGGAGCGAAACATCCTTCTAGGCCAAGGTGAGGCGCAGCGCAAGCGGCTGGTCATGGAGGCAGACGGTGCGCTCACAGCCAAGCTTACCGCGTGGAAGGAAGTCAATTTCCGCTACGCTGATCAGATGGGCAAGCAGCGGTGGGTGCCTGAGGTCGTCATGGGCGGCGGTAACGGTTCAACCAACTCCGCACAGGGCCTCCTGGATATGTTCATGGCGAAGACAGCGCGAGATCTCGCTCTCGATTTGTCGATGCGTGGACAGAAGTAATCGCCGTGTCTTGGCTGGGCTTCTTCCCCTACGCGTTTGTCATTCTCGCGCCCATGGTGATTTATGTCATTGCAGGTGTTATTGCCGTTGGCCGTGACAAGCCGTCAGAGGAAGAGCCCTTGCCAAGGGCAACAGTTAAGCCCTCAGGGAAAGCTTATTACCCTGACCGTACCTAGGCCGGTAAAGGCACCCTGGTGAGTACTTGAGGGCACTTTTTTGAATCTAGGACTTCGAATGACAAACGACACAAAGCATTTGAAACATTTGCATAGAGAAGCCACAGGAAAGGCAGTTCCACTCAAGGAGTATGCTCGACAAATGGCGAAAACGGATGGTGCCAAAGCTCAGAATTTGGCACAGGGGTGGCTCAAGCGTAAGGGATTGGCTTGAGTCGTTCTCGCGTGTACACGCTCACGCGTATGGAGAACGGACGCTGGTTGGCGGAGTATCCTGGTTCTCACGAATTTCAGAGTACGAACGGCTACTCAACGCCATGGCGTGCTATATGGGCCCTGGGCTTTCTCGAAGCCGCAAAGGCAGGGCACACTGCACGTAGGTTGTCCAATGGTTACACGTACTCTGCTGAGTACGATGCTGATGTCGAGGAATATGCTGGGCTCTGTCAGGAGTTCCCAGGATTGTCCTGCTACGACGAAGACGAAGAAAAAGCGCTGGAGGGGATCCGCGACCTGGTTATCACGGTCGTGTACGACATGCTGATGGAAGAGCAAAGGAAACTTTAGTGCGCATATTGGTAGACATGGATGAGATCGTTGTGAACCTGCTCGATGAGTGGATTCGCATCTACAATCGAGAGTGGGACGACAACCTGATGGTCGATGACATCGACGCCTGGGACACCCACAAGTTCGTCAAGCCTGCATGTGGCAAGCAGATCTATCAGATTCTGAAGCGCCCTGGCCTGTTTGACTACCTTCCTCCGCATGCTGGAGCCATCGACGCAATCACTACGTTGGTCGCTGCTGGTCACGATGTGCGATTCGCAACAGCTCCGCCAAGTGCTGATTCCTGTCGCGGCAAGATCGAGTGGGTCAAGCGACACTTCGCGCACCTCGATTTCGGTATGAGTCAGGTTCTCATGCTTCATGACAAGAACTGGCTTGCGCCGTCGGTTGACGTCTTGGTTGACGACAAGCCTAAGACCATCGTGGAGTGGCGTGAGTACGCAGATCGCGCGGACAATGCAGGTTATCACTCGCCGCGAATCATGACGATCGCGCACCCTTACAACAAGCCTGTGCTGGACAAGGCTCACGTGGTGGGCTATGACGCCAACGACACGCAGAGAGCGTGGGAGACGATCGTTGAAGCAATCAACAAGCTTGCAGAGGAGCGAGACTGATGCCCAGTGAAACCGGTAAAGTTGTCGGTAATGACCCCATCGCGTATGGACATGTTGCAATCAACACGAGTTACAGCCAAGAGCGCGTAGATCGATTGCGCCGCGAAGCGTTCCTTCGTGCACGTCGGTACATCATCGAAGAGTTGATGCGGGCACGTTGATGTCGGATAAGCCTGAAATGTCGTTTGACTGGTTTCAGACGACGTCCAAAGGTGATGAACCTATCGTTGTCTTGTGGACTTTCGACGCTGAAGGCAAGACATACCGTGTTGTGGCCAACGCCCATGAGCGCCCTAGGAAACCGTATCGGTACTGGTTCTCAATTGAATCAGAAAATGGTGTTGATGCGATGGGTGTCAAGCGCTGGTATCGCGATCATAATGACGCGCTCCGCTGGCTGGTGTACCAGGTGCTCGAATCCAACGATAGAGGGCCCTCGTGGGCCCCTGAGGAACCGCCCGATGACGAAGACATACCGTTCTAAAGACCTACGCAGGGACGCTCCTGGAAGCGCTCAGGCGCGCGCTGAGGCCCTCATACACGAGCTGGCCTGGTGGGCTGTCTGGCAGGCTCCATCGCCGAGCGAGCTGGACTACAGGCGGCGCCATGGAAAGCCTCGCTATAAGGGAACACCCGGTGGATTCATCCAGCGTCTCAGCTCCGAGAAGCGCGAGTTACTGAAGCACCTTCGATCAGAAGACTTGGCAGTGCCGACACGGCTTGCCAGTCTGATCGGGAAATGATTTTTCACAAATCCTAGCAACTGTCACCATGAGGAGTGGAAGCCTTGTGCAAAACGGCGCCGACGATAGGGTGAGAAACCATGCTGGTGGCTAGGTGGTCTTGATCGTTCCGAATGCCCAGCAATCGCGGCGCACTTCCACACAGGGGCATGAGCTTGCCGGCTCTGCCCCATTTTTCGATTTACAAGTGGCGCCGAGGGAAGGGATTGAACCTTCGACCTCCAAGGTCATTACGCTTGGTGCTCTGCCAACTGAGCTACCTCGGCATGGCGGGGTCGAGAGGACTTGCACCTCGTTCGCATGCTTAACCATGACGACCCCGATAGTGCGGGTGGAAGGTTTCGAACCTCCTGCCTTCTGGCTCATTACACCAGACGCTCT
>CAZPAE010000096.1:0-8010 GCA_964584455.1 uncultured Thioalkalispiraceae bacterium | reverse complement strand
GGTTTTGCATACGCAAAGATAAAGTTTCTAGGCCATTAATAAACATCCACGCATTAAACGGGCTCATGGTCGGGCCAGCTGTTCTTAAAAAACCATACACTTCTTTACCGACAGTGTCTTTATCACCGACTACAGCGCCACCCACACCACGACCGTGACCATCGATATATTTGGTCGCCGAGTGCACCACAATATCCGCCCCTAATGCTAAGGGTTGTTGTAATGCAGGGGTACAAAAACAGTTATCAACCACTAACAAACACCCATGGGCATGGGCTAAATCGGCTAAGGCCTGAATATCAGCCACTTCGGTTAATGGGTTAGATGGGGTTTCTAAAAACAGAAACCGTGTTGCGGGTGTAATAGCCGCTTCCCACTCAGCCAGATCAGTTTGTGCAACAAAAGTGGTATTGATACCGTAACGCGGTAAATATTTATTAAACAGCATCATGGTGGTACCAAAAATACTGCGTGATGATACAACATGATCACCACTTTTTAATAAACCCAAACAGGTGCTTAAAATAGCGGACATACCACTGGCTGTGGCAACACAGGCTTCCCCACCTTCTAATGCAGCAAGTCGTTGCTCAAAGGTTCTAACCGTAGGGTTAGTAAATCGTGAATAAATATTGCCGGCTTGCTCACCTTTAAAACGGGCTGCGGCTTCAGCAGCATCCTTAAACGCAAAGCTGGATGTCATAAAGATGGGATCCGAATGTTCCCCTTCTTGGGTACGAACTTGCCCTGCTCGTACGGCTAATGTATCAAACTCCCACTCATTATCCATTTCACTGCCTCACTTCGTATATCACTCATTAGATCAATATATGCTGCGGGCACAAAAAAACCCGCTTAAGCATTTGCTAAAGCAGGTCACGCTCGCTTTAGCTGTATTTATGGAAGCGCCCGCAAGCTGATATCAAATCGGCGCATGTTTGGTAGACTAGGTGAAAACCAAACCACTGTCAACCATTGCTAAGCAGAATTATATAATTCCACCACCTCACCATCACTACCTTGTTGAACTTGTTTGGCGCGCGCATGATCATTACGTAAATCCTCGATACCCTTTAGGTATTCTTCCGTAACATCGCCGGTAACATAATCCCCATTGAAAACAGATGTATCAAAACGATCAATTTGTGTTTTGGCCTTTCGCTTCACTGCAGTCACCAGGTCTTCTAAGTCCTGGAAAATCAACCAGTCTGCCCCAATTAGTTTTGCAATTTCTTCCGGGCTACGCTTATGACTGATCAGTTCACTGGCAACCGGCATATCGATGCCATACACATTGGGATACTGAATAGGCGGTGCAGCTGAGGCAAAATAAACTTTATTTGCACCCGCATCACGGGCCATTTGGATGATCTGTTGTGATGTTGTACCACGTACAATGGAATCATCCACTAATAACACATTGCGCCCTTTAAATTCCAAACCAATGGGGTTTAGTTTCTGGCGAACTGATTTCTTGCGTTCTTTTTGCCCCGGCATAATAAAGGTACGACCAATATAACGATTCTTGATAAACCCTTCGCTATAACGCACCCCTAAGTGATACGCCAACGATAAAGCCGATGTGCGGCTGGTATCCGGGATCGGTAATACCACATCGATGTCATGTTCAGGAAATTCCCGTTTAATTTTATGGGCCAGATATTCACCCATGCGTAATCGTGCTTTATATACAGAGATACCGTCCATCACCGAATCAGGCCGTGCAAAATAAACATGCTCAAAAATACAAGGTGAACGCATTGGGTTTTCAGCGCATTGTTGTGAATAACACTTGCCTTGCATATCGATATACACCGCTTCGCCCGGTTCAATATCCCGAACCAACTCATACCCCAACGCATCCACAGCGACGCTTTCCGAGGCAATCATGTATTCTTCACGCCCATCAACAACGCGCCTACCGATCACCACAGGACGAATACCATGCGGATCGCGAAACGCTAAAATACCGCGCCCCACTAACATGGCCACCACCGCATAAGCACCACTAACCCGCTTATGTACACCGGCAACAGCTTTAAAAATATCATCAGGATCAACCGTGAGCTTGCCGCGCGCCACCACATGTAATTCATGGGCAAATACATTGAGTAATACTTCAGAATCTGAATTGGTATTCAGATGACGCTGATCCGTTTCAAATAGCTCACGTTTCAACTGTTCGGCATTGGTTAAATTACCATTGTGGGCCAAGGCAATACCAAAAGGCGAATTTACATAAAAGGGTTGTGACTCGGCAGACGAAAAACACCCGGCAGTAGGATAGCGCGTGTGACCAATCCCCATGTTTCCCTGCAACCGAAGCATGTGTCGGGTATGAAACACATCACGAACCAACCCTTTGCTTTTACGTAGAAACATACGGTCTTCATCACAGGTCATAATACCTGCGGCATCTTGCCCACGATGTTGCAATACCGTTAGCCCATCATAAAGTGATTGATTAACTGGGCTATTCGATACGATTCCAATAATTCCACACATGCGAACCTACCTGGCAATATAGTAACAATAATAACAACTCATTCGTTTCATTTGTCGTCAGCCAATAAAGTTGACTTTAATCCAAATGGCGAATGTTCTAAATTCTGAAGCAAGTAATGTATCAGCATCCCACTTAGTTGCGGGCGCAATCAGTTCTAGTAAAAAAGCAATCGCTAATACAATTACTAAGCCACGTATAAACCCGAATAATAGCCCTAGAAACTTATCACTCTCACCAATACCTGTGATGCGAATAATACGGGCTAAAAAGATATTCGCAATACCAAACACCACTAACGACACAAAAAACAAAATCACCCGTGCCGATACTTCACGTGTCAGTTCATGTTCAATGTATTGCTGTAAAAAACTCGCAAAGCTAGCGCCGAAGAAAATCGCGATTAAAAATGAGCCGACTAAATTTGCGGTAGATAGCACTTCCCGTACAAAGCCGCGCATTAAACTCAATAATGCGGAAATAATAACAATGCCGATAATCGCTAAATCTATCCAACCCATGAGAATATCAATACGATGTATCTTTAAGGATGTCGCATAACCAGCGCATCCTTGACCTTAAATTTCTTGGCAATCGTCTTTTTCCATTGCTCTGCGTTATTACGCTTCACCACCGGCCCAACACGAACCCGATAATGCGTACCTTGCTTACCGGCAATGGACTCAACGAATGTGGGATACTGCGCTTTACGTAACCTATCACGCAAGGTCAGCGCTTTATTACGCTCACTGAAACTGGCCACTTGCACAACCCAAGCACGAGCAGGTTTAGTCGCTGCCGGTTCAGGAGTTGTTTTTGCTTGGCTCGATGAGGAAGTGGATACTGGTGCCTTGTCGGGCTGCGGTTGGACACCTTTTGCATTAGGTGTAGTAGGCTTTTTCTGCGGTAGACTTTCGTCAACCCATTTAGGAACGCTTTTAGGCGCAGCCGGTACCGGGGCAGGCTTGGGCAACTCGCGTTGGGCCAGTTTTTCGATACGCTCAGGTTTGGCGGGAATATTGGTTTCGGCAATAATCGGTTCGTCACTACCTGGGCTTAAAATCATCGGGATGAAAATAACCCCTAAACCGACCAGAACAATGGCACCCACCAGGCGTTGTTTTAACTGCGCTTTATCCACTCTCAAATTCTAAATGCGTTAAATCGACATTATACGCGTACTGACCCAGTTTGGGCCACTGTATAAGCAGACCAACAGATCAGAAAATAGTGCCGAGAGATTGAGCAGATTTACGCTCAGGCCATGATCAAGCTACCCCCGTCAACAGCAACAAACTTGAAGGAGTGAGGCTCCAGGCGGCCCAAGGCCCCAATGCATAACGAAAAACCCAATGCATCGGCACAAAACCCACTCCATGGACAAATCCTGCCGCAGTGCCCCACAAACACAGCATCAGTGCATTGTGGCTCACCAATTTTGCGTCGTGCATGATCAATTGTGGATATAAGGTGAGAATCAAACTCACCAGCGCTGCCATCATTAACGAGATAAACCGTGCCAGCCCACCATACCACCATGGACCAGCAGAGGATGTTTTAGTCACCAGACTCGTCATCCAAGGTTTTGCCTACACAGTGCTCTGACTCTAGCCAAAGCACGTTGATGATCCCAAAGGCAACTGCCAACAGTACGCCTAAAATCCAAGCAAAATACCACATTGCACACCCCTACATTAGTAACTGGAATGAGAGTTATCCCGAATGTACTGCACGGTTACCCGCCCCCACATGGCACGATATGCCCAAATGGTATAAATCACGATAATCGGAACAAAAATCGCCGCCGCCCAAAACATCACCGTTAAGGTTAAATGACTCGATGACGCATCCCAGAGTGTGAGACTGCTATTGAGTTGTGTGCTTGAAGGCATCACAAAAGGAAACAGCGAGAAACCGGCGGTCAGAATGACCCCAGACATGCTCAACGCACTGGTAACGAAGGCCAAACCAGGGCGCTGCCAACGAGCAAACACGATAGTCAGCATGGCTGCAACAAAACCTAATATCGGTGCACTGATCATCCAGGGATATTGGTGGTAATTGGTTAACCAACTACCGTTACCAATAGCAACTTGCTTGGCTAATGGGTTAGGTTGCGCATCGGTTGCCGGCATAGACACAATCTGATATCCGTCCATGCCATAAGCAATCCAAACACCGGCCATGGCAAATGCCACAATCAATACCATACTGGCCCACTGCACAACCACCCGAGCACGTTGTGCAATGATGTCTTCCGCCCGCAATTGCAACCACACTGCACCATGGGTCACCAACATAGCTAAACTCACCACACCCGATAACAACGCAAACGGATTTAGCAAGCCCCAAAAGGAACCGGTATAGGTAGGTCGTAACAACTCATCATGTTGGAATGGCACACCTAAAAATAAATTACCAAATGCCACACCAAAGATCAGTGCCGGCACCATACCACCGATAAACAACCCCCAGTCCCAGGTGTTACGCCAACGGGGATCAGCAATTTTACTGCGATAGTCAAAACCCACTGGTCGGAAGAACAATGCAAACAGCACTAACAACATCGCAATATAAAAACCAGAAAACGCTGCCGCATAAACCGCAGGCCATGCGGCAAAAATAGCACCACCGGCGGTAATAAACCAAACCTGATTACCATCCCAATGGGGGCCGACAGTATTAATGATGACTCGTCGTTCCTCATCGGTCTTACCTAAAAAAGGTAATAGCGCGCCGACGCCCATATCAAACCCATCGGTGATCACAAACCCAATCAGCAACACGCCGACTAATAACCACCAAACTAACTTTAATGTGTCATAGTCAAGAATCACGCTAAACCTCCTACTCCTGACGTCCTTGTTGTGGTGCAGTTTCTAATACAGCAGCACCGCCATCATGACCTTTTTCTAAGTCATACCGTCCCGTATGCAAACTACTCGGGCCTAAGCGCGCAAAACGAAACATGAGATATAGCTCCACGATTAAGAGCAATGTATAAAACCCAATAAAACCGGCTAATGAAAACCATAAATCACTGGCATTCAACGTGGAAGTACTCAGATAAGTAGGTAGCACCTCACCAATCGACCAAGGCTGGCGACCATACTCGGCCACAATCCAACCGGCTTCAGCTGCAATCCACGGTAACGGAATACCCCATAGCGCCATTTTTAACAGCCAACGTTTTTGCTGTGCTAAGCGCCTCGCACAATAATAAAAACTGGCGGCAAAAATGAATAACATCAAAAAGCCCGCTGCCACCATGATACGAAAACTCCAGAACAACGGTGCCACATCAGGAATCGTATCGCGCGCTGCTTGTTTGATTTGTTCTTCGGTGGCATCCACCACATTTTCGGTATAACGTTTGAGTAACAAACCATACCCGAGGTCTTGTTTTACTGCGTCAAAAGCAATGATATCGGCTTCACGGTAGTCACCACTGCGCAACACTTGTAATCGTTCATAAGCTACCATGCCATTGCGAATACGCTTTTCATGTGCAGCAATTAAATCTTTAATCCCGGTGACTTCCTCATCCACTGAGCGTGTTGCAATCAAACCGAGAACCCAGGGAATCTTAATGGCGTAATCGGTGGTTTGTGTTTCTTCATTAGGAATACCAAACAAGGTGAACGCAGCAGGCGGTTCATGGGTTTCCCATTCCGCTTCAATGGCTGCCAGCTTGGTCTTTTGCACATCGCCTAACTCATAACCACTTTCATCACCTAACACGATCACAGACAACACCGATGCCAAACCAAACCCGGCGGCAATAGCAAAAGAACGTTTAGCAAAATCGATATCACGCCCTTTTAATAAATAATAACTACTAATCCCCAACACAAACATTGACCCGGTAACATAACCGGCTGCCACAGTATGAACAAACTTCACTTGCGCAACGGGATTAAAAAACAGTTCTGCAAAGCTGGTCATTTCCATACGCATAGTTTCATAACTAAACTCTGCCCCCACTGGATTTTGCATCCAACCATTGGCCACTAAAATCCATAATGCTGATAGATTAGAGCCTAATGCGGTTAAGAATGTCACTAATAAGTGTTGTTGTTTGGATAGCCGATCCCAGCCGAAGAAAAACAAGCCGATAAAGGTAGATTCCAAAAAGAAAGCCATCAAACCCTCAATGGCCAACGGCGCACCAAACACATCGCCTACATAGTGTGAGTAATAAGCCCAGTTGGTACCAAACTGAAACTCCAAGGTAATACCAGTGGTAACCCCAAGAGCAAAGTTAATACCAAACAATTTACCCCAAAAGCGCGTCATGTCTTTATAGATCTGCTTACCGGTCATGACATAAACCGATTCCATAATCACAAGTAAAAACGACAAGCCCAATGTCAACGGCACAAACAAAAAGTGATACATTGCCGTTATCGCAAATTGTAACCGAGACAAGTCAACAACCGATTCCGTCACCATAACCGCACCCTATTCCATTTGTTATTCATGCCAGTACCTTAAAACCAACAATATGTGTATCGATATCCGGCAAAGTCGGCTTTGCATCTTGAGGTAAGCGGAAAAAGAACCACCAGAGTATGCTAAGTAGTAACACCTTAACAGCGAGGATAACTGCCAGGTGTCGAACTAAAGGGTTACGCCACATACTTGGAGTCGCTGGTGGTATCATTTTCCCGCTCACAACCCTTTACCAACCCAGCTCGGGCTTGTCTTCCTTTTCAACTCGGTCTGCAACAGATACCAACGGCTGCTTAATGCTAACCGCACCACGCAAATCCCCTTTTTGATAACCGGTTGCACGATCATGTGGATAAAGATTATTTAATTGTGCTTGTACTGGTGCAGCTACATTTTGTTTATCGCCATGACACACTAAACACTGTGACTTCACACCAATGGCTTTCATGAAACGTAGTGATTTACCAGCAGGCTCATCGACCACTTCGTAATACGCCATGTCCTTCAAAGACTCACCTTTGGCAGCACGCGCTTCAAATTCTTTTAAAACACCTTGCTCCCAACTATCAGGAACACCGAGCATGGGATTGCGTACTCGTGTGCCGACACGTGTCACCGTCCAACCTTTGCTTAGCGAAATCTCATTGGCAATACGTGGCGCTTCGTTACGACAAACACTCATCGCGGCAGCCGGACCATTGGCTTTCATTTCTTTTTTCAAAATACCGCCCAATTGCTGTAAAAACTCACGCGTTGTTTGCTTCGCCATGTCTACCCGGGCTTTTACTGCCGCATCACTATTTGTTGCCGGTGCCGCGGTCACATGGCTGGCGACACCTGACAGCATCAGGGCGATAGCTAATGTTTTCATTTTCACTTTACGTTCTCCTTTATTCATTTCATCTAATCCAAGCTGAAATCGTGACGGTATCTTTCGTTAACAGCCCAGCTCCCCTACATCTGCGTTTATGGAGATCTGCTCAAAAACTTTACAATGCATCCTCTCCTCAAAAATGCCCTTACCGGCACTATTGTTCAGACATGGGCAAAGCCTA
>CAZPAE010000095.1:3767-8018 GCA_964584455.1 uncultured Thioalkalispiraceae bacterium | reverse complement strand
CATCTTATTTACCTGACATAAATGAGACAGGCAACGTAGATGGTTTTTTTGTTTCGGTAGAAGACATTACCGACCAAAAACAATCGGAACAGGCATTACATGAATCCATGCAGGCAGCCGATGCCAGTTCAGCACGTATGCAAGCCATTTTAGATACTGCTGCCGATGCCATTATCACTATCACACCCGAGGGTATAGTACAGTCATTTAACCGTGCTGCCACACAGATGTTTGGTTACGAAGAAAACGAAGTCATCGGTAACAATGTCTCCATGCTCATGGGCGATAACCATCGTGCTAAGCATGATAGTTATTTACAACATTATCAGCAAACAGGTGAAAAGCGTGTCATCGGCAGTGTCCGGGAAGATATGGCTCAACGAAAAAACGGTGAGCTATTTCCCATGGAACTCTCTATATCTGAAGTGAATACAGCCGACGGCATCTTATACACTGGATTTATTCGTGATGCGAGTGATAAGAAAAAAGCTGAAGCAGAAATCGGTCAACTAGCACGCTTTGCATTAGACAACCCTAGCCCAGTGATAAAGGTTTCAAATGATTACCAGATCGTTTTCAGTAACCCTGCATCAGAAAAACTGTTAGCCAGTTTACAGCTTATGCAAGGGGATCAAGTCCCACCTCATTGGAAAGACAAAATAGCGATTGTATTTCGCACTCATGAAATTCAACAGCTGGAAGAAATTACCGATTCCACTGCCACGCTATTATCCATCGCCTATATCGATAAACAAAGCGTCAATATTTATGGTGCTAACATCAGTGAACTCAAGCAAGCTCAACTCAAGGCAGAAACGGCTGCACAACAAAAATCTGAATTTCTGGCTAATATGAGCCATGAAATTCGCACCCCTATGAATGGTATCATCGGTGCCACCGGGCTGTTACAGGATACCCGACTCACAGCAAAACAACGGCATTATGTGGACACCACCATGAACTCTGCAGATGCTCTGCTCGGTTTAATTAATGATATTTTAGACTTTTCCAAAATCGAGGCTGGCAAACTAGAACTAGAAACTATTCCATTTGATTTATATGCATTAGCTGAGGATATCACTGAGATTATTGCCATAAAGTGTCGCGAAAAAGGATTAGAATGTCTTTTACATATTCCACCACATGTACCTCGGTTTGTTTCTGGTGATCCTGGCCGTATTCGCCAAGTGATGCTAAACCTCATGAGTAATGCTGTTAAATTTACGACAGAAGGCTATATCTTACTTTCCATTGATGCAGAGCCCCCAAAAGGACATAGCATACCCATTAAAGTATCCATACAGGACACCGGTATTGGTATTGCTAAGAACAAACAAAACAAAGTATTTAATAAATTTGATCAAGCAGATAACTCTACCACACGCAAGTATGGCGGTACCGGGTTAGGACTGGCTATATGCAAACAGCTTAGTGAATTAATGGGTGGTGAAATTGGTGTGGAAAGTACAGTCAATAAGGGCTCAACCTTTTGGTTTACATTGCAACTACAAGAGAATACAGCTCCACAAGAACAGCCTGTTCATTTTGATACCTCATCGTTGTCCGGTGTAAAAGCACTGATTGTGGATGACTGCGATACTGCCCGCACGATTATTACTGAGCAAATAGCTTCAGCCCATATGCAGATAGATGAAACTCATTGCGCTAAAAGTGCCTTAACGATATTGAAAACAGCAGCACAAACTAACGAGCCTTATGATATTGTCATTACCGATTATCAAATGCCTGATATGAATGGTATCGGGTTAATTAAAGCCATCAAAAAAGAACCGACATTAAAACATACCCTGATTACCATGATCACGGCGGCACCACGAAAAGGTGACAGCAAAATATTACGTGATTTAGGCGTACAAGCTTATTTGACCAAACCTATTTATCCAACAGAAATGCTTAAAACACTTGCCACTATTTGGGCCAACAAACAACAAAACAAACCTCACCCCCTGATAACCCGACATAGTCTTAAAGAGAGTCAAACCCAACAACGTGAACGCATCGCGGTTAAAAACACCCATATTCTTCTGGTGGAAGACAACTCAGTGAATATGATGATTGCTTCAAGTCTATTAGAACAAATTGGTTGTACCCTTGTTCCCGCAGGCAACGGCATCGAAGCCATAGAACAATTCAACCAACAACAATTTGATTTAATCTTTATGGACTGTCAAATGCCTGAAATGGACGGCTTTGAAGCAACACGTGAAATACGCAAAATCGAAACGCAAAATGATTTAATCGCGACACCGATCATTGCGTTTACTGCCAATGCCATGAAAGGGGATCGAGAAAAATGTCTTGCCGCAGGCATGAGTGATTACATTTCAAAACCCATAAAAGTCGAAGCCATGGAGGAAATATTCTTAAAGTGGCTAGCCAACAAAGTCACGGCACCCGCTTTGCCGCAGGATAAGAAAAAGCGCGCTTCGTAGTACCACTTACACAGTAGATTCTTGAAATAACTCGAATGCGGGAAACGCTTCACTCAAGCTTAAGATATCCACCACTAAGCTGGGATCATACCCTGGCAACTCACTAATCGCCGCTTTAAACTCATTACTGGCCATGGTATCTAACACGTCAGATAAACGTGAGTCTCTTAATAGCTTTTGATCAAACACTAAAAAATAACGCTCTGTTAACAGTGGTACAAAATCCAAACCAAATTGACGGGCAGCGGTTTCTACTCCAATCCCCACATCGGCTTTATGACTTGCCACATAGGCAGCGACAGCAGCATGAGTATACTCGACACTTTCAAACCCGGCTACCGCTTGCTTATTCACATGGTGTTCTGCCAACAATAACTCTAATAACATCCGCGTGCCGGAGTTCTGCTGTCGATTCACTAATTTAATACCGGAGCGTTTCAAATCAGTGATATCCCAAATCTTCATCGGGTTACCCTTGGCCACCATCATGCCTTGACGACGGGTGGCAAGACAAACTAAACGAAAGCTGGGTTTAAATAGCGGTGTATACTTTTCTAATATCGGCGCCATTAATGCCCCTTGCGGTACATGAAAGCCGGCGATATCACACATGCCCCGATTCAACGCAGCTACCGCATCAATGCTACCGCGATAATTAATCTCTAATTCATGCTGTTGTGCCGCTAGGCGCTGATGCAATGCTTCTACCGCAAAACCGTGACTAGCAAACAAACGCAGCGCACCATCATCACCTTCAGGGATGGTAATTTGAATCTGTGCATCAATTTCCGATGCCATACTATCTAATAGTGGACCGAGCCGAGCTTGAATCTGTTTGTTAGCCCATACCAGCTTATGCCCCAGTTCTGACAACTCTGAACCCCGCCCACGGGTCATTTCCACCGCACTACCACCTAGCCGTTGTTCTAGCTCGGATAATAAATTCCAGGCATGTCGATACGAAATCCCCAAGGATTGGCTGGCGCTGCGTAAATTACCGCATTCCTCAATGGCCACCAGCAAAGCTAACGCTTTATCAAGGTACTTACTGTGCCCTTGGCCATCCATGTGACCAAGAATGGGGCTAATAAAGAATCTCATAGTTGCAATTTAGTACATATTATACTGGCTTGTCCAGCCACATTTATATGCCAAAAAACCTCATATTGCAGGAAATAAGTAACAAGACTAGGCTTTAAACCAGTACAAATATATGTAATTTAGTTTATAAATATAGGCAGCATAGGAAAATACTTATGTCACCGGATGAACAGCAGATTGTTGATACCGCCATCGAAAATTACAAAACCCTACTCGGTGGATTATTGCCGGCGTTACACCACATTCAGGATGCTTTGGGCTATATCCCCGATGCCGCTGTTCCTGCAATGGCAGAAGGACTCAACCTATCCCGCGCTGAAATCCATGGGGTTATTTCTTATTATCACCACTTTCATCGACAGCCATGCGGCAAACACCGGGTAGAAATCTGCCGCGCTGAAGCCTGTCAGGCTCGCGGTGCATATCAATTGGATAAACACGCCCGCCAGCACTTAGCCTGTGATTATCACCAAACCACCGCCGATGGCGCCATCACGCTTGAACCGGTTTACTGTCTTGGTTTATGTGCCCACGGCCCGGCTATTAGCATCGATGGCCAACCATACGCTCGCATTAGCCCACAACGCTTCGAACAACTTATCCAACAAGCGAGAGAAACATGATTACGATTTATGTGCCACGGGATTCCGGTGCCTTAGCGGTAGGAGCCGATGCGGTTGCACAACAAATTGCGCAT
>CAZPAE010000095.1:0-3757 GCA_964584455.1 uncultured Thioalkalispiraceae bacterium | reverse complement strand
AGCACAACAACGTCAGCTTGAAATACAAATTATTCGCAATGGTTCACGTGGTTTGTTTTGGCTAGAACCGCTAGTCGAAGTACAAACACCAGCAGGACGCTGCGGCTATGGCCCGGTTGATGTCGGCGATGTTGCCTCACTATTTAATGCAGGCTTTTATGAAAACGGCGAACACCCGTTAAAGTTAGGACTAGTTGAGGAACTTGCCTATTTAAAACAACAAGAACGACTCACCTTTGCACGGGTCGGTATTATCGATCCCTTATCCATTGATGATTATCGCCAACACCAAGGCTATCTTGGTTTGGAAAAAGCCATCACCATGACCGGCTCGACCATTATCGATCAAATCACATACTCTGGATTACGGGGTCGCGGTGGTGCCGCCTTCCCCACGGGAATTAAATGGCGCACCGTGCACAATACACCAGCGCCGCAAAAATATGTGGTTTGTAATGCCGATGAAGGGGATTCAGGTACTTTTTCTGATCGCATGGTTATGGAAAACGATCCCTTCTTGCTCATCGAAGGGCTGACAATTGCCGCACTGGCGGTCGGTGCTACTCAAGGTTATATCTATGTACGCTCTGAATACCCGCATGCCATTGCCACCCTCAACCACGCTATCGAACAAGCCAAAGCACACGGTTATTTAGGTGAAAACATTCTTGATTCAGGAAAAACGGTTGAACTATATGTGCGTAAAGCCGCAGGTTCTTATGTGTGTGGTGAAGAAACCGCGTTGCTCGAAAGCCTTGAAGGGAAACGCGGCATGGTCCGTGCAAAACCACCCTTACCGGCTATTGAAGGTTTATTTGGCCAGCCCACTATTATCAACAATGTGATTTCGCTGGCCAGTGTGCCTGTGATTTTGGCACTAGGTGCAGCCAACTATCGTCACTACGGCATGGGTGAGTCGCGCGGTACCTTACCACTACAGTTGGCCGGTAACATTCGTTATGGCGGTCTGGTTGAAAAAGCCTTCGGCATCAGTCTACGTCATTTAATTGAAGACTTTGGTGGTGGCACACAAACCGGTCGACGCATTCGTGCTGTACAAGTGGGTGGGCCATTGGGTGCGTACTTATCTGAGTCACAATTGGATATCATGGTCGACTACGAATCCCTAGCCGCTATCGGTGCCACATTAGGCCATGGCGGTATCGTGGTATTCGATGATCAAGTTAATATGGCACAACAAGCACGCTTTGCCATGGAGTTCTGTGCTTTTGAGTCCTGTGGTAAATGTACACCGTGTCGTATTGGCTCAACCCGTGGCGTTGAGATCATTGATGACATCATTGCCGGGCACCAAGTCGAACAACGCACCGCATTATTACGCGATTTATGTCGGACCATGATCGATGGTTCACTGTGTGCCATGGGAAGTATGACACCTTACCCTGTCCTTTCCTCACTCGATCAATTTCCTGAAGACTTTCAACAAGCCCGTCTCAAAAAGGTGATTTAACATGTATTCGTCCGGCGAAAAAGACTTTGGTACCCCTGTAAGTGAGGGTAAAGAACAAGTGACCGCCTATATCGACGGTATTGAAATTACTGCCGCACAAGGCACCTCCATTATGCGCGCAGCCGCATTGGCCGGGATCAATATTCCTAAGTTATGTGCCACCGATAGTTTGCACGCTTATGGCTCTTGTCGCTTATGTGTGATTGAAATCGAAGGCCGTAAAGGCTATCCCGCATCTTGCACTACCCCGATTACTGAAGGTATGCAAATACGCACTCACAGCACTGAGCTGGCCGCATTACGCCGTAATGTGATGGAACTATATATTTCCGATCACCCCTTAGACTGTTTAACCTGTCCCACCAATGGCAATTGCGAATTACAAACCATGGCCGGTACGGTAGGATTACGTGATGTGCGTTATGGTTACCAAGGTGAAAACCATTTAAGTGAAACCAAAGACGAATCTAACCCCTATTTCACTTACGACCCATCCAAGTGCATTGTTTGCCAACGTTGTGTGCGTGCTTGTGAAGAAGTACAAGGCACTTATGCATTAACTGTCGATGGTCGCGGTTTTAAAGCACGCATTGCAGCAGGACAAAACCAAGCATTTATGGAATCTGAATGTGTGTCATGTGGTGCTTGCGTGCAAGCCTGCCCTACCGCCACCTTAACCGAAAAATCTGTTATTGATAAAGGCCAGCCGGATCACCACCGAGTGACCACCTGTGCCTATTGCGGTGTAGGTTGTGCTTTCATTGCCGAGATGAAAGGCGATGAGGTAGTACGCATGGTGCCTTACAAAGATGGTAAAGCAAACGAAGGACACTCATGTATTAAAGGCCGTTTCGCCTGGAGTTATGCCACGCACAAAGATCGTATCCTAGAACCCATGATTCGCAAAAGTATTCATGACCCTTGGCAAACCGTGTCTTGGGATGAAGCCATTACTTATGCCGCTGCTGAATTCAAACGTATTCAAGCCAAACATGGTCAAAATGCCATTGGCGGTATTGTATCTTCACGCTGTACCAATGAAGAAGATTACTTAGTGCAAAAGCTAGTGCGTGCTGGCTTTGGTAATAACAATGTGGATACCTGTGCCCGTGTTTGCCACTCGCCTACTGGTTATGGTTTAAAACAAACCCTCGGCGAATCCGCGGGTACCCAAACCTTTAAATCCGTAGAAAAATCCGATGTGATCGTGGTGATTGGCGCCAACCCCACCGATGGCCACCCGGTATTTGCTTCGCGTATGAAACGGCGTTTGCGTGAAGGCGCAAAACTGATTGTGATCGATCCACGCACTATTGATTTAGTACGCAGTGCACACATCGAAGCCGATTATCACTTAAAGCTCAAACCCGGCACCAATGTGGCGGTAATCAGCGCCATGGCACACACCATTATGGATGAAGGATTACATGATGATGCCTTTATCCAACAACGTTGTGATATGGATTCTTTTGAGCAATGGCGCCAGTTTATTTTACGTCCTGAAAACTCACCTGAAACATTAGCCCAGGCTATGGGTATCGACCCCAACGAACTACGTGCTGCGGCACGCCTTTATGCCACAGGGGGTAATGGTGCTATCTATTATGGCCTCGGTGTCACCGAACATGCCCAAGGTTCGACGATGGTAATGGGGATTGCTAACTTAGCCATGCTAACCGGTAACATTGGTCGAGAAGGTGTCGGCGTCAACCCATTGCGTGGCCAAAATAATGTGCAAGGTTCTTGTGATATGGGTTCGTTCCCTCATGAGTTACCCGGCTATCGCCACATTTCCGATCCCACCACGCGCATGCAGTTTGAACAAGCCTGGCAAGTGGAACTTCAAGCCGAGCCTGGCCTGCGTATTCCGAATATGTTTGATGCCGCACTCGATGGCAGTTTTATGGGCTTGTATTGCCAAGGTGAAGACATTGTGCAGTCGGATCCCAACACACAACATGTCACCGAAGCTTTAGCAAAGATGGAATGTATTGTGGTGCAAGATCTGTTTCTCAATGAAACCGCCAAGTATGCCCATGTGTTTTTGCCCGGCTCCTCATTCTTAGAGCGAGACGGTACCTTCACTAATGCAGAGCGACGCATTTCGCGAATACGTAAAGTAATGCCACCGAAGGCCGGTTTAGCCGACTGGGAAGTCACTGTCGCCTTATCTAACGCGTTAGGTTACCCCATGCATTATCGTGATCCATCTGAAATTATGGATGAGATCGCGGTGTTAACACCGACCTTTGCTGGCGTGAGTTATGACAAGCTCGATGCTTTAGG
>CAZPAE010000094.1:1857-8065 GCA_964584455.1 uncultured Thioalkalispiraceae bacterium | reverse complement strand
TTAATACTTGTTCGACTTGCGGCCAATTAGGTGCGGCTAAGGCTGATAATGCGCAAGGCGTTAACCCCAAGGCCTGCCATTGCTCCATACCAGCCAATAAAACCTGTTTAGCATCACCAAAGTGTTCGATTAAACGGGCAGTACGTATGCTACCTAAAACGGGTGTCATTAGGTTTAGCGCTATCCAATAGCGCATTTGTTCGAGATCCATTCTGTGTCTCCTTCACACTCTATCCTTGAGTATGCGCCATAATGACAAGCCCCGGATTGCAGTGCAACCGGGGCTTAGGCTCTATTTTGTAGGAATATGCTGAATTTTAATTAGGGGCTATAAACGTAGTCATAGATGCTTAAGTTTAAGTACGCTTCCATCACTAAGCCATAACTGATGTCTTCATAGGTTTTAAAGATCATCAATAGACCAGCTCGTTCTTCAGGTAATTGTAATTTATCCTTAGTATACGGCTGGCGCACCAACTCACCTTGCTGGTGTATTTCTAGGATATGTCCAGGCTCTAAACCGGCAGCAGAACCTTTATTGATAACCACGACAGCATATTGGCCAATTTTTTGGACGCCATCATTCACCGAAATAATACGGCCGGCAATATCGTTGGTTGGCGCACGCGGGAAAAAACTTAAATCAACGGTTTCCGTTTCTACTGGCAACAACATGTCGCCCTTTAGAATCTCACGATAAGAATCCGTGATCACTAATGTGGCCGGATCGCCTAAGCGCAATAACCGTGCTTTGCCTAAATTAATCGCTTCATAGCCTAAAAATTGCTTGGTATCAGGGTCAATATATTTACGGCCCTTACGTACCACATTGAAGACTAATTTATCCGAATCAACCAAACGTCGTGCATAAACTCGCTGACCTTTGCCACTAACAATGGCATCACCGTAATTAGATGCAATATAGGGTGCACTATCTAGCTGTTCCTCCGACAACACAAACGGATGTGACAGAAAAGGGCCGATAGCACTTTTGGGAATAGTATCTACCGCACGATTTAACTTACTTTCTCTTGCATTAGGAGAAAGTTTCACGGTGCGTAGATTTGTTTCAGGTACCGGCGGTAATGCTTCTGCTCCCTCTAGGCTCAACACGGGCTTGCCATCGACCCAAGTCAGCGCAATGACATCGCCAGGATAGATTAGATGTGGATTTCGGATAGCCGGATTAATATGCCAAACCTCAGGCCATAGCCAAGGATCTTTTAGAAAATGGCTGGAAATATCCCACAAGGTGTCACCTTTTTTCACGGTATACCGGCTAGGTACACCTTCACGAAGCGGTACAGCAGTAGGAACTGGCTCAATTTCAGCGGCTTGTGCAGGGGAACTTATAGGTTCGGGCCGAATCACTTCTTCAGGTGGTGGTGAATTAACCACAGGTTGCGCCTGTTCCGCCACGGGTTCAGCTGTTTCTTGTGTACTGCTACAGGCCACCAGGTTTAGCAAAATCAGTGCAAAAACTGGTGACAGATGTATTCTCAAAGACTTATTGGTTATCATATGTCACCCTCAAATTGGGCTTAAATCATCTATATTTGTAGAATTGATACGTTACTCGGAGGCAGACGTTATCCTGTAGTATCATAATGTTAGCAGCTTTTTTTACAAATGTACTATAAATAACGAATGAAATCCTATGTCACTACTGAATATATTACAGTTCCCCGATGAAAGACTACGAACCGTCGCACAACCTGTTGAGGAAGTGAATGACCAGATTCGCCAGATAGTCGATGACATGTTCGAAACCATGTATCACGCCTCAGGTATCGGCCTGGCCGCCACTCAAGTTAACATTCATCAGCGAATTATTGTTATCGACACATCCGAGGAAAAAAAACAGCCACTGTGTCTCATAAACCCTGAAATTATCGAACGTGACGGGGTCCAAACCTACGATGAAGGTTGTCTATCGGTCCCCGGATTTTACGAAACGGTCGAGCGCGCCAAAAAAATCAAAGTGCGCGCCCTAAACCAACAAGGCGAGCCCTACGAATTCGAGGCAGATGAGTTATTGGCAGTGTGCATCCAGCACGAAATGGATCATCTACAAGGCAAGTTGTTTGTAGACTACTTATCTGAGCTAAAACGCTCCCGGATTAAGAAGAAGCTTGTAAAACAACAAAAACAACAGCAACCTGTTGCGATGTAACCCTTGCCACTTCGCCACGAGGATGCTCATTCGTGGTGAGTGACATGTTTCAATACCGCGTATACGCACACTAAGTTAACGACATTACAACATGACCACATCGCCTAAGATCATTTTTGCCGGAACACCGGAGTTTGCCGCTGTTGCCTTGCGCAAATTAGTAGACCAACACCAGACTATTGTCGCAGTGTATACCCAACCCGATCGCCCAGCGGGACGCGGCCGTAAACTGACACCAAGCCCAGTAAAAAGCGTTGCCTTAGAACATAATATACCGGTTGAGCAGCCCATCAATTTTAAGCAGACCGAAAGCCTCGATACCTTACAAAGTTATAGCGCAGACTTAATGATTGTGGCAGCTTATGGACTGTTATTACCTGAGGCGGTATTAACAATACCAAGCTTGGGATGCATTAACATTCATGCCTCACTATTGCCGCGCTGGCGTGGCGCCGCCCCTATTCAACGTGCTATCCACAGTGGTGATACAAAAACCGGTATTACCATTATGCAAATGGATGTGGGATTAGACACCGGCGATATGTTGTTGAAAAAAACCACGCCCATACATGACACCGATACCGCAGCAAGCTTACATGACCGACTAGCCGATATGGGGGCTGAGGCGATCAGTGACTACCTTATTCAACTTGCGAATAATAATTTACATGCGGAAAAACAAGACGAGCAAGCAACAACCTACGCTAAAAAACTCGATAAAGCTGAAGCGTGGATTGATTGGTCACAGCCCGCCATGATGATTGATCGCACAATACGTGCATTTTATTCCTGGCCAATTGCGCAAACGCAATTGGATGACAAGATTATCCGTATACACCAAGCACAAATACTCAATACACCCAGTGCTGGCCCGGCAGGCCAAATCGTGCAGTATTCTAAACAAGGTATTGATGTGAATTGTACTGACCAACAACTACGAGTTTTAACTTGCCAACTTCCAGGCCATAAGGCCATGCCGGTTAACGACCTGTTTAATGGCCATCCCACACTATTCGCTCCTCAACAACACTTTCAAACGCCATGAATACCCGAGCAGTCATCGCACATATTATCGATAGTGTTGCGAATATCGGAATGAATTTAGATGATGCGTTTGCGAAATACTTACCGAAAGCCGAGCCACAGCAACATGCTTTTATAAAGGCAGCCAGTTTTGGCGCCATTCGTTATTATCCGCAGTTACATTACCTTTTAAACACACACTTACTTGATAAGCCATTAAAAGCAAAAGCGTCATTAGTCGAAGCATTATTCATTAGCGGCTTACATGAATGTTTATATATGCATACCCCACAACATGCCTGTGTTTCTGAAAATGTTCATGCGGTGAGTAAACTCAAGGCCACATGGGCTAAAGGATTATTCAACGCCATTTTACGCCGCACCTTACGTGAACGCGATGCGTTTATGATCAAGATACAACAGCACATACCCGCACACTACGCCCACCCCAAGTGGCTTATCGATAAAATACAACAATACTATCCACAAAGCACAGACAATATTTTACAAGCTAACAATCAACCCGGCCCGTTAACACTGCGCGTGAATCGTCAGAAAACCACGGTGCAAGATTACCTTGCACTACTCAGCGAACAAAACATGCCTGCGCAACGCACAGGCTATTCTGATGTTGGTATTCGGCTTGAACAAGCTGTGGACATTAGCCAATTACCACACTTCGATGATGGCTGGGTGAGTGTACAAGATGAGGCTGCGCAACTGGCAACAACACTACTCAACCCACAAGCAGGAGAGTCTATATTAGATGCCTGTGCAGCACCCGGTGGCAAAACCGGCCACCTACTAGAATACCAACCCGATATTCATCTCGTTGCTCTAGATAGCAGCCAACCCCGACTGAATAAAGTCGCCCAAAACCTATCACGCCTGGAACTTGATGCGACCTTAATTCAAGGTGATGCTAGCCAACCGGACAGCTGGTGGGACCAACAACCCTTTGACCGCATCTTACTTGATGCCCCCTGTAGCGCCACCGGGGTGATTCGCCGACACCCGGATATTAAATTATTGCGCCAAGCTAACGATCTGCCCCAATTAACAAAAACACAGTCACAAATGTTAATTGCACTCTGGCCTCTGCTTAAAACCGGCGGTATGCTGTTGTATGCAACTTGCTCCGTATTAGCAGAGGAAAATGCCCAACAAATTCAACACTTTATCTCTAATCACCCCGATGCCATGGTACACACCATTGAGGCAGACTGGGGCACGGCACAAGCCCATGGCCGACAAATCCTGCCAGGTGACGCCCATATGGATGGCTTTTACTATGCCGCTATATATAAGTGTGAGTAAATCTGCTCGTTATTTTCTTATCCTGCTGTGCCTCAGCTTGGGCTGGGCCCATGCCAGTAGCGCACAAGGCTTCGACATTCGCCAAGTTCAAACTCAACTAGTGGATCGGGTTTATGTTCTCAATGCCGAAATTGATTATCAGTTTTCCAAGCCAGCTTTAGAAGCGCTGGAAAATGGTGTACCCCTAATTATTTTGGTCGACATTGAAGTGGAGAGGGTAAGGCAATGGTGGCTAAACAAGGATATTGCCGAACTGCAACAAGGCTATTTACTGCTATATCATGCACTCACAGAAAAATACATTGTGAATAATCTTAACAGCGGCGTACAAGAAAACTACGATACCTTATCCGGTGCACTTGGCGCCTTAGGCAATATTGAAATGTTACCTATCCTCGACGCCAAACTCGCCGAGAACGATGGTGACAACTATGTAGTACACGTACATACTTATTTAGACTTAGAATCCTTGCCCGCCCCCATGCGACCAATAGCGTACATTTCCACACATTGGCGCCTAGAAAGTGAGTGGTCACAATGGCCCTTAGAGCAATAAAAAGCCTTTTCTCTGGCAGTAAACCTATCGCAGCACTGTTTATCTTGTTGCTTGCCTCTTTGGGTATGTTAAGTGATGCGATGCATAGCTCTACAGACTTTGGCCGACTTTATACTAGCTTACTGATTATCAATGGGCTCATTGTTATTTTATTAGTTGGCTTAATCATTAAAAATTTAATCTTCCTACTTGCCGCCTTACGAAAAAAAACCACTGGCGCAAAACTCACGGCTCGGTTAGTGCTACTGTTTGCCATTTTATCTTTTGTACCTGTCAGTATTGTTTATTACTTTTCTTTAGACTTTCTCAAACGCGGCATTGATAGTTGGTTTGATGTGCGAGTGGAAAACGCGCTTAATGATGCGCTTGAATTAAGCCAGGCTTCTTTAGGCTTACGTATGCGCGAATTGCTAAGACAAACCAAAACCGTTTCAGATGAACTCAGCACTATCCCGGATGAGTTAACTGCACTCAATATTAATGACATGCGTATTTCGCTAGACTCAGATGAACTTACATTATTTCATCATAATGGCAATATCATTGCATCGAGCAGCACAGAGTCAACAAAGCTGGTTCCTTCACGGCTCAGTGACACTATCCAATCTTACTTGCGTAATGGTAACGACTATGTGCGCCTAGAACCACTATCTGATAGCGGCTTATATGTAGTGCGTATAGTTACATTGGTTCCTAGCGCTGACCCCGTTGGTGAAGCGCGATTATTACAATCATTATTTAGTGTACCAGAGCGGATTAATAGTTTAGCCGATAGTGTACAAGACTCTTTTACGCTTTATCGTGAATTAGTTTATTTACGTGAACCGCTAAAAATTTCTTTTGTCTTTACCCTATCATTGGTGCTATTGCTTTCATTACTGATGGCCATTTGGGCAGCGTTCTTTTTTGCAAAACGATTAGTGCAACCTATTAGTGATTTGGTTGATGGCACCCAAGCGGTGGCAGCAGGTAAATACCAAACCAAGCTACCTTTGCCAAGTAAAGATGAACTTGGTTTTTTGGTCCGCTCCTTTAACCAAATGACACAAAAAATTGCTCAAGCCACCGATGAAGCTAATCGCAGTCAGCAGCAATTAACAGAACAACATGCTTACTTAGAAGTTGTACTGACCAATCTA
>CAZPAE010000094.1:0-1834 GCA_964584455.1 uncultured Thioalkalispiraceae bacterium | reverse complement strand
TCTACTGTCCGGGGTTATTACCTTAGATCAAGAATTCCAATTACACACTTGTAATGCCGCCGCCAATGAAATATTGGATATTAATTTAACCGACTGTGCAGGCCAGGCATTGAATGTGGTATCTGAACATTATCCACAAACCTTGCTATTTATTGATATGATTCTGTCACACTTAGAAGATGGTGAAGCAGAGTGGCAAGAAGAAGTTACCTTCTTTAATAAAATAGGGCGACAAGTTTTATTATGCCGCGGTAGTAGTTTGCCACCGCTACAAGAAAATGGTCCAGCAAGTGGTTATATTATCGTATTTGATGATATAACCAATTTGGTACAAGCACAGCGCAATGCTGCATGGGGTGAAGTGGCACGCCGCCTAGCCCATGAAATCAAAAACCCGCTTACGCCTATCCAGTTGTCAGCCGAACGATTACGACATAAGTACTTAAAGAAAATGGATGCTAAAGACGCGGAACTATTAGACCGCTCGACACATACTATTGTGCAACAAGTAGAAACGTTAAAAGAAATGGTCAAAGCTTTTTCTGATTATGCGCGCATGCCAAACCTTGATCTCAAGCCGATTAGTTTGAATGACATGATCAGTGAAGTATTAGATTTATACCAAAATGATACACAACGCTCGGCGATCCAGGTCTCATTAGATGATCGTGCCCCCACAATTGAAGCAGATGCGGGTCGTATTAGGCAGTTACTGCATAACTTAATTAAAAATGCCTTTGAAGCTATGCAAGAGCAAACAAAACCTAACTTAACTATTCAAACAGAGTGTATGGAAAAAGAAGCATGCCATTTCGTCGAATTACGCATTCGCGACAACGGCAGTGGTATTCCAGACGAGATGTTAGGCCAGTTATTTGAGCCCTATATTACTTCAAAACCTCGCGGTAGCGGATTAGGCTTAGCGATTGTGAAGAAAATTATTGAAGAACACGGTGGCATTATTCGAATGGAAAATAATGATACCGGCGGTGCTTGCGCTATCGTTCGTTTACCGGTTTATAAAGACAAACAATCAGAAAGCAGTATAATTCCTACTAATCAGACAGGAAACTCAGATGCAGCTGCATAAACAAAACATGACCGAAACGGAGGAAGAATATAAAGAAGCCAATGCGAATACTTATATTCTTGTTGTTGATGATGAACCCGACATTCGCAACTTACTACAAGAAATTTTACAAGATGAAGGTTATGAGGTCAGTATTGCCGAAAATGGTGAGGCTGCTCGCCGCGCCCACCGTACTCGTCGCCCAGACTTAGTGTTATTAGATATTTGGATGCCCGATGTTGATGGCATCACATTGTTAAAAGAATGGGCTGAAGAAGCAGGCTTGCCCATGCCAGTGATTATGATGTCCGGCCATGGCACTGTGGAAACCGCCGTTGAGGCAACACGATTAGGCGCCTATGACTTTATCGAAAAGCCACTATCGCTGGCAAAACTATTGCTGACGATTGAACATGCGCTTGAAGCAGACAAACTACAACGGGAAAATATTGGTCTGCGTCGTAAATCAGCTGTTCCGACAGAACCGGTGGGCCATAGCGATGTCATGCAAAACTTACGTGCACAAGTCAAACGTATCGCGCAACATGAAAGCTGGATTCTACTCACAGGCGAACCCGGTAGCGGCATGAATGTGGTTGCCCATTACTTGCATCAATGTAGCCCGTTTAAAAATCGCCCTTTTACTGAAGTCAGTGTGGCATTACTGGATAATGATACCGCCGCCCAAGAACTCTTCGGCTATGAAGAACAGGGCCGCATCCATTATGGGCTACTAGAACAAGCCAACGGTGGGACGCTTTTTTT
>CAZPAE010000093.1:1070-8081 GCA_964584455.1 uncultured Thioalkalispiraceae bacterium | reverse complement strand
TGTGGTAGTTCGTGATGTGCCACAAGAAATTACGCCACAAGGGTCTGAAATTGCCGTTGCACCTACATCACAGTCTGTTCAACCGGTCACAGCGATTGGACCGATTACCGATAAGTCTGTACGGCTCACTACAGCTGGAGAAACAAAACTCAGTGGTTATATTGTCAGTCACAATGAGTTTTCTGCTAGCACACGTATTAAAGCGATGCCATTGTATTCACGTATTGTTGGTTATGCGCCAGGTCAAGTTGTTTCCCAGCGGTCAGGAGTGAATGTTGAAAAATAAGTGGTTATTATTTGTTAGTTGCCTATTAGTTCCTGTTGCTGTAGTTGCAAAAGATAACCAAGATGTTAGCCACTGGCTGCAAAAGATGCATCATGCTGCACATATGCTGAATTACGTAGGGAAGTTTGTTTATCAGCAAGACACACAGTTAAGCTTGATGCAAATTATTCATGCAGTCAGTGAGCACGGCGAGCGTGAGCGTCTTATCTCACTCGATCAAGTTGGTAGAGAAGTGATTCGCGATGCAAACGGTGTTACTTGTATTTTGCCGGATCGCAATTCTATTGTTGTTGATAAGGCTCGGCCTCAATCACAATTCCCACCTAAATTTCCTGTCGATATTGAACATTTAAAAGGCCAATATCATTTTAAATTAGATAAGCAAGAACGTGTAGCAGGGCAGTTAGCACAAAAAATTGTTATTGATCCGGTTGACCAGTATCGCTATGGCCATCGTTTATGGGTTGATGTGGATACTGGGTTATTACTAAAAACATATTTAGTCGATGAGCGTGGTCGTTTGCTGGAACAATTCATGTTCACCGAAATTGAGTTTATGGATCAAATCGAAGAGTCGATGTTAGTGCCACAAACCAAGGGAACTAACTATACGTGGTATGAGTCGAAGGAAGACGAACAAAGTAAACCGGTTGTGGTAAAACACAATTGGTCTGTGAGTCAACTACCACGTGGTTTTATGCGAGATATGCAACGTCAACATAATATGCCGAACAAGCAAGTAGTGAAACATTTAGTTTATACCGATGGCCTTGCATCAGTTTCTATTTTTATTGAAACACCAGAGCAAGAATCACCAAACCCTATTGGTGCATCGCGCATGGGGGCGGTCAATGCTTATGGCCGGGTTGTTGATAAACATCATGTTACTGCAGTAGGTGAAGTGCCACATGTCACCGTTAAGATGATTAGTGAATCTGTCACCTATAAACACTAATTCAATGTGTCCGGATGATAGAAGAACGCGCTCTCGTACATACCACTGAACAGGACTACGCTTGGGTTTCGACACAACGTCAGTCTACTTGTGGTCAATGCCAAGTACAAAAAGGTTGTGGTACCAGCGTTTTTGCAAAAGTGCTGGGTAATAAATTTTCACAATCACGTGCACTGAATAAAATTAACGCTAAATCAGGTGATGTTGTTATCTTAGGCCTGAAAGAATCTGTGTTAATCAAAAGTGCGCTCATGATGTATATGCTACCGTTGATATCATTATTTGTTTTTGGTGTCACAGCAAAATATATCGATTCGGTGTTTAATCTTGGGCTGGGTGAATTTGCGATTATCATTTCTGCTATGGCAGGTTTGTTATTTGCATTTATGACCATTCGCCGTGTAGCAAAACGCTATGCAAGGGATCCGCGTTATCAACCGGTTATTCTGCGTTTTGCCAATATGGTCGAAGTCCAGCAACTTCACCCACAAAATTCAAAGTAGTTTGAAAGGGAAACCAATGCGCACATTTTTGTATTCGATTGCCTTTAGCTTTTTATTCATTGCATCCGGTTGCTCTGCTGCTTCGCTACCGGACTTTACGGAGCTTGTAGAAGAGGCTGGGCCTGCGGTGGTCAATATCAGTACCACACAGAAAGTGAAACGTCGTAAGCATTTCCCGCCGGGCATGGAAACGCCGGAGTTTCCTGAAGGTTCGCCCTGGGGGGATTTATTTAAAAAGTTTTTTGGTGAAGAAGGTGTACCACAAGAAGAGTTTGATACTCAGTCGCTAGGTTCAGGGTTTATTATTGATGAGACAGGCTATGTGATCACCAATAATCATGTTGTGCGTGATGCGGAAGAAATTATTGTTCGCTTAAATGATCGGCGTGAGCTTAAAGCCGAAGTGATCGGAACCGATCCACGCAGCGATGTAGCATTACTAAAAATCGATGCGGATGACTTACCTGTTGCCAAGATTGCCAACTCTGATCAATTAAAAGTGGGCGAGTGGGTGATGGCCATTGGTTCGCCATTTGGGTTTGATAATTCAGTTTCCGTCGGGGTAGTGAGTCAAATCGGTCGTAACTTACCAAGCGAAAGTTATGTGCCGTTTATTCAAACCGACGTGGCGATTAACCCAGGTAACTCTGGTGGTCCGCTATTTAATCTTAAAGGCGAAGTGGTCGGGATTAATTCGCAGATCTACAGTCGTACCGGTGGGTTTATGGGGTTATCGTTTGCGATTCCCATGAATGTGGCCATGGATGTGGTGAAGCAGCTTAAAGAAAAAGGCCGAGTGAGTCGTGGTTGGTTAGGTATTTTAATTCAAGATGTGAACCGTGAACTGGCTGAATCCTTTGATATGAAAAAACCAATGGGTGCGGTGGTTTTACGTATCCTAGAAGATTCACCAGCGCAAAAAGCGGGATTCAAAGTGGGTGATGTGGTGGTGAGCTTCAATGGAAAAACCATTCATCGTTCATCGGATTTACCTATCGCTGTGGGTAGTACCCCTATTGGCACACGTGCTGTGGTGAAAGTCATACGTGAGGGTAAACCGGTTACCTTAAAAGTCACTATTGCTGAGTTGCCTTCTGAGAAAGAGCTGGCCAGCAGCGCTCAATCTAGTGGACCGGCTAAAGTGAATAAGGTTGGGGTTGTGGTCGAAAACCTGACTTCGCAACAACGTAAGAATCTGAACATCGATAAAGGTGGCGTATTGGTACAAGATATTAACGATGGTCCAGCATTAGAAGCAGGAATACGTCGTGGTGATGTTATTTTGAAAATAAATAACAAAGATGTGACCAGTGTCAGCCAGTTTAATAAATTGGTGAAAAAGCTACCGCAAGGACGATCAGTACCCGTGCTCATTCAACGTCGTAATTCCCCCATCTTTTTGGCATTGAAGATAGATGAAGAAGAGTGAGTCGTGAATTAACCCTGTATATGCGGGAAGGTTGCCACTTGTGCGAAGCCTTTATCGAAGAGCTCAATGCGGCACAAGCCAGGTGGCAATTTTCCTATCAGATTATTGATATTGATGAGTCAACACAGTACCTAACCCGTTTTCATGCACGTGTACCGGTATTAATGTACGATGATCAAGTCATTTGTGAACATTTTCTTGATGAGAATAAACTGGCTGCTTCTGTTCTTTGACCCAAATTACGGTAAAATACCCCCCACTCAAGGCGCATTTGTAGCGCCTTTTTCATTCGTTTGTTGGTAAGGAGAGTAGGTGGCGGACCTGCAGTACATTCGTAATTTTTCCATCATTGCGCATATTGATCACGGTAAATCGACCTTAGCCGATCGGTTTATTCAACTTTGTGGTGGTTTATCGGAACGTGAGATGGCCTCTCAGGTATTGGATTCTATGGATCTGGAGCGTGAGCGCGGCATTACCATTAAAGCGCAAAGCGTAACGCTGGATTATACCGCTGCGGATGGGCAAACCTACCAGCTCAACTTCATCGATACCCCAGGCCATGTGGACTTTTCCTATGAGGTATCCCGTTCGCTGGCGGCTTGTGAAGGGGCATTATTGGTGGTGGATGCTTCGCAAGGGGTAGAAGCGCAAAGCGTGGCCAATTGTTATACGGCGATTGATCAGGGCTTAGAAGTTTTACCGGTTTTAAATAAAATTGACTTGCCCGCGGCTGATCCAGAACGGGTTATCAGCGAAATTGAAGAGATTATCGGCATTGAAGCCGATGATGCTTGTCGGGTTAGCGCGAAAAGCGGTGAGGGTATTCAGGCATTACTGGAACAATTGGTTGAGCGGATTCCCGCACCGCAGGGCGACCCTGAGGCCCCGTTACAGGCGCTTATCATTGATTCCTGGTTTGATAACTACTTAGGTGTGGTGTCGTTGATTCGTGTGGTGCAGGGCACGATACAGAAGCGACAGAAGATTAAAATGATGTCCTTGGGCCGCAACTACCAAGTGGATAATTTGGGTATATTTACACCAAAGTCCGTGAACAAGACTGCTCTACATGCGGGAGAAGTGGGTTTTCTGATCTCCGGGGTAAAAGAAGTGGACGGTGCGCCAGTGGGCGAAACCATTACCGGTGTGGATAATCCAGCTGCAGAAGTTTTACCCGGTTTTAAAGCAATAAAACCACAGGTTTTTGCTGGCCTTTATCCGGTTAGCAGTGATGATTATGAGTCTTTGCGTGAGGCATTGGCCAAATTGCGTTTAAATGATGCGGCATTGTTCTATGAGCCGGAGACATCGCAAGCGTTGGGTTTCGGGTTTCGCTGTGGTTTCTTGGGTATGCTACATATGGAGATTATCCAAGAGCGATTGGAACGGGAATATAATCTGGATTTAATTACTACAGCACCGACTGTGGTATTTGAAGTTGTCACCAGCAAAGGGGACGTGATTCAAATTGATAACCCGGCTGATTTGCCTGAACCGAGTTCAATTGGTGAAGTTCGTGAGCCGATTATCCAAGCGAATATTTTGGTACCACAAGATTATGTGGGCAATGTGATTAGCTTATGCGTTGAAAAGCGTGGTGTACAAAAGACGATGCAATATTTAGGTAATCAAGTTTCTTTGAGCTATGAATTGCCGATGAATGAAGTGGTGTTAGACTTTTTTGACCGATTAAAATCAGTTAGCCGTGGTTATGCTTCATTGGATTATGAGTTTAAACGATTCCAAGCAGCAGACTTAGTGAAGCTAGATATCTTAATTAATAGTGAAAAGGTCGATGCCTTATCAACCATTGTGCATCGTGAACACTCAGTGAGTCGTGGTAGAGAGCTGGCGGAAAAAATGAAAGACTTAATTCCGCGACAAATGTTTGATGTGGCTGTGCAGGCTGCGATTGGTGCCAAAATTATTGCCCGTACCAATGTTAAAGCACTAAGAAAGAATGTGACTGCAAAGTGTTATGGTGGTGACATCACCCGTAAACGCAAATTATTAGAAAAACAAAAGGCAGGTAAGCGACGTATGAAACAGGTAGGTAAAGTAGAAATACCCCAAGATGCATTCCTTGCCGTGTTAAATGTGGGGAGAGATAAATGAATTTTGATTTTACTGCTTTACTGGCCATACTCGCGATCGTTTCGGGCGTAATATGGGGTGGCTATGCACTGTATAAGAAAATCAAAGGTAAACCTGATGCTGAACAGGAAGCCGATGACACGACCAAAGAGCCGATCCTGGTTGAATATTCTCGATTCTTATTCCCAGTTTTTTTTATTGTATTGGTTGTACGAGGTTTCTTGGTGGAGCCGTTCCAAATTCCTTCTGGTTCAATGTTACCGACGCTAGAACCAGGCGATTTTATTTTAGTGAATAAATTTTCATATGGTTTGCGTTTTCCCATTGGCTATCAAAAATTTCTTGATTTAGGTTCACCGGAGCGGGGGGATGTCGTGGTATTTCGCTACCCACGAGATCCTGACACAGATTATATTAAGCGGGTTGTGGGAATACCTGGTGATCGTATTCGCTATGAAAATAAGCAGCTCTATATTAATGATAAATTAGTCACAGCAGAGCACCTCCATCCTTATCCTAAAGATATGAATATGAACGAATTACGGGAAAAATTGGGTGAAATAGAGCATCACATCCTGTTAGGAAAGAACTATACTTCTATCAGGCCATATACCTATGATGATGTGGTTGTGCCTGAAGATGCCTACTTTGTACTGGGCGATAATAGGGATAATAGTGGCGATAGCCGGTTTTGGGGCTTCGTGCCCGATCAAAACCTCAAAGGGCGTGCTTTTATGATTTGGTTTCATAAACGCCAAGGTGAGTGGCCAGATCAATGGTCAAGAATTGGGACTATTATTGAATAGTGATGCAAAAGAGGGGATATACGATGAAGTCGATAAGACAGCAAATGGGTATGACCGCCATTGGTTGGATATTTGTTATCGCATTAGTCGTGACTATCGCAATTGTGTTGATCAAACTTGTGCCTGTTTATATGGGTGGGTTTAGCATGTACCAAACGCTCGACTCATTAAAAACAGATAATGCTGCCCATGGCAAATCTGCTTTAGAGTTACGCAAAATGCTACTTAAGCGCTTAGATGTCAGCATGGTGAAAGATGTTAAAAGCCAAGACATCACTTTTTCGCGTAACAAAGGAAATATTATTGTTGAAGTAGATTATGAAGCGCGTCGACAGTTATTCGGTAATCTATATGCTGTAGTTGTATTTAATAAATCAGTTGAGATCCCTTCCAAGTAATGACCGATATAGCTGGTTTAAGCAAACAACTTTCTTATACCTTTAATACGCCTTCTCTTCTTGTTACAGCGCTAACGCATCGTAGTGCTAATAAGAATCATTATGAGCGTATGGAATTCCTAGGCGATGCTGTGCTTAACCTAGTTATTTCAGATCAAATTTTTGTGTCTTTTCCTGAGGCCAGTGAAGGTCAACTGAGTCGTTTACGTGCTTCTTTAGTTAAGGGTGAAAATTTATCAATTCATGCGAAAGCATTAAAGCTCGGTGATTACTTACAACTAGGCAGCGGTGAGTTGAAAAGTGGTGGCTATCGGCGTAATTCTATTTTGGCTGATGTGTTTGAATCAATTATCGGTGCAATTTATCTCGATGGTGGTTTTGAACCAGCACGTAAATTTATTCTAGATATGTTTGCCGAGCAATTAGCTTCGACAGATATCACGAAAAACTTAAAAGATCCCAAAACACAATTGCAAGAACTATTGCAATCTCAAGGGCATGAGTTACCGCAGTATAAAATTGAACAAATTAGTGGCC
>CAZPAE010000093.1:0-1059 GCA_964584455.1 uncultured Thioalkalispiraceae bacterium | reverse complement strand
ATTCGAAGTCAGTTGCCAAGTAGCAATGATTGATGAGCTAACTATTGGTAAAGGCACAAGTCGTCGCAAGGCTGAGCAAGCAGCTGCTAAACAAATCTTACAGAAATTAAAAGACTAATATGTCAGAACAATTCCATTGTGGTTATATTGCCTTAGTAGGTCGGCCTAATGTAGGTAAATCGACACTGTTAAATCAATTGGTAGGCCAAAAACTCAGTATTACATCACGCAAACCGCAAACAACGCGGCATCAAATTGTGGGGATAGATACCCAAGCTGATGCACAATTTATTTATATTGATACGCCGGGTATTCATAAAGCCAATAAGCGAGCATTACATCGTTATTTGAATAAAGCCGCTAAAAGTGCGATCCAAGGTGTGCATGTGATTGCATTTTTAGTTGAAGCACTCAGTTGGACCGATGAAGATGAATTGGTTTTACAAAACTTGCAGGATGCAAAAAGTCCGGTGTTGTTAGTGGTTAATAAAGTGGATTTAGTGCAAGATAAAGAAGCACTACTGCCATTTATACAGAAAATCTCAGCATCCATTGATGCTAAAGCAGTACTGTTAGTTTCGGCAAAACAAAACCGACATGTTGATGATTTAAAACAAAGCATTAAAACATACTTGCCAGAATCAGAAGCCTATTATCCCGATGATCAGCTCACCAATAAAAGTTCTCGTTTTATTGCTGCTGAAATTGTGCGTGAGAAGTTGATTCGGTTTTTAGGGGATGAGCTGCCTTATTCGACGACAGTTGAGATAGAAAAATACGATGATCAACCTGAGTTATTAAAATTGCATGCGTTGATCTGGGTCGAGCGGGATAATCAAAAAGCCATCGTGATTGGTAAACAAGGGAAAATGTTAAAGAAAATCGGCATTTCTGCTAGAGAAGATTTGCAGCAGTTTTTTGACAAGAAAGTCCATTTGCAAACCTGGGTGAAAGTACGTAGCGGCTGGTCAGATGATGAGCGCGCACTACATCAACTTGGCTATCAAGATGAACTCGAATGAAACGGCAAGTAGTCGATTTGAAGATGAAGCCTATGTA
>CAZPAE010000092.1:0-8194 GCA_964584455.1 uncultured Thioalkalispiraceae bacterium | reverse complement strand
CACGTCTGATGAATTTCGGTAATTTCACGGAGTAATCATGCATGCCTTTGTCGCGGCATTGCAGCAGCAACTAAACTTACTACCCACACCCAAACGTTATGTGGTGGCTTATAGTGGTGGGTGTGATTCGCATGTTTTGCTGCAAGGTGTCACCCAGTTACAAACGCAACTTGCCTGCCAATCGATTGTGGCTATCCATATTAATCATGGACTACAGCAGCAGGCGGCACAATGGCAACAACATTGCCAACAGGTTTGCCAGCAACTTGATGTGCCGCTACAAACCTTTGAGTTATCTCTAGATGTGCCTAAGGGCGAAAGTTTAGAGGCGTATGCCCGTGAGGCGCGTTATGCGGCGATCTATGCGGCGTTACAGCCAGGCGATATGTTGTTATTAGCTCAGCACCAAGATGACCAAGCCGAAACCTTATTACTGCAATTATTGCGTGGTAGTGGGGTAAAAGGTTTAGCGAGTATGTCGGTGTGTACGGCCAAAGATCAGATCTGGGTGAGTCGACCGCTATTAACATTCACACGTACTCAAATTGAAGACTATGCCCGCGAGATGGGATTGAGTTGGGTGGATGATCCCAGCAATCAAGATACCCAATTGAACCGTAATTACTTGCGTCATGAAATCATGCCATTGTTGCAACAACGTTGGCCTGGGGTTTCCACTGTGTTAGCGCGTAGCGCGCAACATCAAGCCGATGCGGATCAGTTGTTGGATATATTGGCCGAGCAAGATTACGCTTATTGTCAAACAGGTAATGATTACTGCTTAGCCATTACCCCTTTACAGCAATGGGCGCCGGTGCGGATACGTAATGTATTGCGCTATTGGCTCGATAAGATTTGTCAGGCAAAGACCTTACCCAGCACGGTGCAGTTACAACGTATCATGGATGAAATGATGGCAGCTGCGCCTGATGCCAATCCAATGGTGAGTTGGGCACAAGCAACCGTTCGGCGCTATCGTGATAGTCTGTATTTTTGCCCTGAACCAGCGCTGAGTATGCCGCAATGGCAGGTCAGCTGGGATTTAGACCAACCACTATTATTACCGAGCGGAGAATCCATACATGCTCAGCTGTCCCAAGGCACGGGGATGGATATGAGCCAAGTGGATTTGCCAGTACAGGTTCGATTTCGCCGTGGCGGTGAGCGCTGCCGTTTACCTGGCCGAGCCCATCAACATGAGCTGAAAAAACTGTTTCAGGACTGGGGCATTCCACCTTGGCTACGGGATCAGATTCCACTGATTTTTGTTGGCGAGACATTAGCCCATATTGTGGGCTATGCCACTTGTGCACCATTTGATGTGGCAGCAGATAAATCCGGTATTGACGTCCATTTAACAGCCGCACAATTACCGTCTGCCCATTGAAACCATGCTCAAAAACAAGGACAATAGTTCGGGCTGCACACAGGTGTTGGATACAGCGTGTCGGCCTGCTTTTTATCACAACTGGCTAGCAGCATCTGAATGACAAAATTTGTATTTATTACTGGCGGTGTCGTGTCCTCATTGGGCAAGGGTATCGCCTCCGCCTCACTTGCCGCACTCCTTGAAGCACGCGGTATCAACGTGACCCTTCTCAAACTTGATCCCTACATTAATGTGGATCCTGGCACCATGAGTCCTTTTCAACACGGTGAAGTCTTCGTGACCGAAGATGGAGCGGAGACTGATCTGGATTTAGGGCACTATGAGCGTTTTGTGCGTACCACCATGACGCAAAAGAATAATTTCACTACCGGCCGTATTTACGAAAATGTCATCACCAAAGAGCGTCGTGGTGATTACCTGGGCGCAACGGTACAAGTGATTCCCCATATTACCGATGAGATTAAGCAGTGCATTATTGCCGGTGCTGATAATGCCGATGTGGCGATGGTCGAAATTGGTGGTACCGTCGGTGATATTGAGTCATTGCCCTTTTTAGAGGCTATTCGGCAAATGGCCATTGAGTTGGGCCATGATAATGCAATTTTCATGCATTTAACCCTATTGCCTTTCATTCCCACCGCTGGCGAAATTAAAACCAAGCCAACCCAGCACTCAGTGAAAGAATTACGCTCTATCGGGATTCAGCCGGATGTCTTGTTATGCCGTTCTGATCGCGCAATCCCCGAAGACGAGCGGCGTAAGATTGCTTTATTCACCAATGTGGAAGCTCGGGCGGTGATCGAGTGTTTGGATGTGGATAGTATTTATAAAATTCCAGGTCAGCTACATGATCAACAGCTGGATGATATTGTGGTGGACAAGCTACGATTATCTGCACCGCCTGCTAATTTAACCGAATGGGAGCATGTTGTCGAAGCCATGTCTAACCCAACCGGTGCAGTAACGGTGGCCATGGTCGGTAAATACATGGATTTGACCGAATCTTATAAGTCTTTATCTGAGTCCTTAATTCATGCAGGTTTGCATACGCGTACCCAAGTGAATATTCGCTATGTGGATTCGGAGCAAATTGAACAACAAGGCTTACAGGCCTTAGAAGGGGTGGATGCTATTTTAGTGCCCGGTGGATTTGGTGAACGCGGTATTGAAGGTAAAATTAAAGCGGCCCAATATGCACGCGAAAATCGTATTCCTTACTTGGGTATTTGTTTAGGTATGCAAGTGGCGGTGATTGAATACGCGCGCCATGTAGCAAACTTGGCTAATGCCAATAGTACCGAGTTTAATTCGGATACTCCGCATCCGGTCATTGCCTTGATCACCGAATGGCAAGCAGAAGATGGTTCAGTAGAAAAGCGTGATGCCGATTCTGATCTCGGTGGCACCATGCGCTTGGGTGGTCAGCGTTGTGTACTAACGGCAGGGAGTAAGGCCCATCAAGCTTATCAGCAAGATACGATTACCGAGCGTCATCGGCATCGTTATGAATTTAATAACCAATACAAGGCACGTTTAGAAGCGGCGGGGTTATGTTTCTCTGGTACATCAGTGGATGGCAAGCTTATGGAGATCATTGAAAACCCAGATCATCCTTGGTTTGTGGCATGTCAGTTCCACCCTGAATTTACGTCAACACCACGAGACGGACATCCTTTGTTTACCCGATTCATTCAAGCAGCGCGTGATATGTTGGCCACGACACACTCAGAGGCAGCATCGGTTTGATGAAAACATTGTGCGGATTTCCCACTGGCAGCAATCAACCATTTTTTCTCATTGCCGGACCCTGTGTCATTGAAAGTGAGGCTTTGGCCTTAGAAACTGCAGCGCAGCTAAAGAGCATTACAGAAACCTTAAACATCCCCTTCATCTATAAATCTTCTTTCGATAAAGCGAATCGGACATCATCTAGTAGCTTTCGTGGTTTAGGATTAGAGGAAGGGTTACGGATATTGCAAAAGGTACAGCAGGATGTGGGTGTGCCGGTGTTAACTGATGTGCATGAGGATACACCCTTAGATGAAGTGGCAGAGGTGGTCGATGTATTACAAACCCCGGCCTTTTTGGTGCGCCAAACTAATTTCATCCAGTCTGTGGCAAAGCAAGGAAAGCCGGTAAATATTAAAAAAGGTCAATTTCAAGCACCTTGGGATATGGTCAATGTGGTCGATAAGGCTAGGGAAGTGGGCAATGATCAAATCATGGTCTGTGAGCGAGGTGTGTCGTTTGGCTATAACACTTTAGTCTCCGATATGCGTTCACTTGCGATCATGCGACAAACCGATTGCCCGGTGGTGTTCGATGCCACCCATTCTGTGCAACAGCCTGGTGGTCTAGGGGGCGCATCCGGTGGCCAGCGAGAATTTGTTCCGGTGTTAGCCAGAGCGGCAGTGGCAGCAGGCATTAATGGCCTGTTTATGGAAACCCATCCTGATCCGGCTAATGCTAAAAGTGATGGTCCCAATGCCTGGCCATTGGATCAAATGGCATCTTTATTATCTGTGTTACAAGGTATCGATCAAACTGTGAAACAGCATACCTGGCACGAACAAGCATTTATGAATATTTAACAAGCGAGTAATGAATGAGTAATACAAATATTAAATCAATCATAGCAAGAGAAATTATCGATTCCCGTGGTAATCCCACTGTTGAAGCTGATGTGGTATTAACTGGAGGCGCTATGGGGCGTGCTGCGGTTCCTTCAGGTGCATCTACCGGTACCCGTGAAGCATTAGAGTTACGCGATGGTGATAAACAGCGCTTTTTAGGCAAAGGGGTACTGAAGGCAGTTGAACATGTGAATACCACATTGAGTCAGGCTTGTGTTGGTTTAGATGCTACTGATCAGCGTGCTGTTGATAATGCCATGTTACAAGCAGATGGTACGGAAAATAAAGATAAGCTTGGTGCTAATGCTTTATTAGCCGTGTCATTAGCCACAGCCCATGCATCGGCAAATGCGCAAGGTAAGCCTTTATTCGAATGCTTGGCGACAGAGAATCATTTCACTTTACCTGTGCCCATGATGAATATCATTAATGGTGGAGCACATGCGGATAACAGCGTCGATTTACAAGAATTTATGATTATGCCAGTTGGGGCTCCGAGCATTGCCGAGGCTATCCGCTATGGTGCAGAAGTCTTTCATTCTTTAAAGAAGGTCTTAAGTGATAAGGGATTGAATACAGCAGTGGGCGATGAAGGGGGCTTTGCACCTGATCTGCCATCCAATGAAGCGGCTATTAGCGTTATCTTACAGGCGATTGAAAAAGCCGGCTATAAACCGGGTGAAGATATTTATCTCGCCATTGATGCGGCCAGTAGTGAATTCTACAAAGAGGGTAAATATGTTTTAGCTTCAGAAGGTAAATCGCTGGATGCCGGTGGTTTCATCGATATACTCGATGACTGGGTAAGCAAGTATCCTATTATCAGCATTGAAGATGGTCTCGATGAAGGTGATTGGGATGGTTGGAAGCAACTCACTGAACGTTTGGGTAACAAAGTGCAGTTGGTGGGTGATGATCTGTTTGTAACCAATAGTAAAATACTAAAACAGGGTATTGACCAAAAAATCGGTAACTCGATTCTCATTAAGGTTAATCAAATTGGTACCTTGAGTGAAACATTAGATGCAATTGCCATGGCCAAGCAAGCGAATTACACCGCGGTTATTTCGCATCGTTCTGGTGAAACCGAAGATACCACCATTGCTGATTTAGCCGTTGCCACCTGTGCCGGCCAGATTAAGACAGGTTCGATGTCACGCTCAGATCGGGTGGCAAAATATAATCAATTGTTACGTATTGCCGCCAGTTTAGGTGATAATGCACAGTACGCAGGTAAAAAAGCCTTCTATAATCTAGGTAATATTTAATCGAGGTCTATGCGTGAAGCTGCTGAGTGCCATTTTTGTTATTTTATTGCTAATGCTCCAATACGATTTGTGGTGGGGTGAGGGCAGTCTATGGGCTGCTTGGCAATTGAAACAAGATATTGCTCAGCAGCAGCAAGCTAATGCGAGCTTACAAGCACGTAACGATGTTCTATCGGCTGAAGTGAATGATCTAAAAAGTGGTTTAGCCGCTATTGAGGAACGGGCACGCAGCGAACTGGGCATGATTAAACAAAATGAAACCTTTATCCAAGTGATTAGCGATACCGCATCACACTAATACCTATTGATATGGGGTCCCAAACAGAACAAGTACGTTACTGGGTGATTGTGCCTGCTGCTGGTGTTGGGCGTCGTATGGGCAGCTCAGTCCCCAAACAATATTTACCCTTAGCACGCTCAACAGTGCTAAGCCAGACGTTATACCGTTTATCGTTACACCCGTTGATTACGCAATTAACCGTTGTGATTGGTGCAGACGATCCTTATTGGCCTGATTTGGATCTTAGCGCTATTGCGAAACCCATTAACACGGTTATTGGTGGCGATGAGCGCTGTCATTCGGTTTTTAATGGTTTAATGGCTTTATCTGAGCAAGCTGACGAGAATGACTGGGTGTTAGTCCATGATGCGGCACGTCCTTGTATTCGTCCGCAGGATATCGCTAATTTAATGACACAAGATCAATCAGCTGATGGGGCATTACTCGGTGTACCCGTACGAGATACCATGAAGCAAGTAGAACAAGGTTATGCGGTTAAAACCATTAACCGCGACCAGCTATGGCATGCTTTAACACCGCAAATGTTTCGTTATGGCAAACTCTATAACGCATTGAATAGCGCACTGACACAACAACAGTTAGTCACCGATGAAGCCATGGCCATGGAACAACAGGGATATCGTGCCCATTTTGTTGAAGGCTGTGCGGATAATATTAAAATTACTCGCCCAGAAGATTTAGCCCTGGCCGAGTTTTATTTACAACAGCAAGTGGCCAGTGGGATTGTGCCATCTATGGAGCAAACAAATTAATGAATGCATCGCGTATTCGTATTGGTAATGGCGTTGATGCCCATCGCTTTAAAGAGGGGGGCAAATTAGTGCTTGGCGGTGTTACTATTCCACATAGCCATGGGATGGAAGCGCACTCTGATGGCGATGTGGTGATTCATGCTTTGTGCGATGCATTACTTGGTGGTTTAGCACTAGGTGATATTGGGCAGCACTTTCCTGATACCGACCAAACCTATAAGGGCATGGATAGTCACATCTTGTTACGACGAGTGTATGAGCTAATGCAAGCGCAACATTACAGCTTGGGTAATGCAGATATCACGATCGTTGCTCAGGCACCCAAGTTAGCGCCACACATTACGGCTATGCGAGAAACGCTGGCGACCGATCTACATTGCACAACTGAATTAATCAGTATTAAAGCGACGACCACTGAAAAAATGGGCTTCACAGGTCGAGGTGAAGGCATTGCAGTGATGGCTAGCGTACTGCTCTATCCTCACACTTAATCCTACCTTGTTACTGGATTTACAACAGATTTTTCCTCGTGCCTACGGTACGGCACTGACAACCGCGGTGATTAAAGCCAAGCCGGAAGATTTTGTCGTACACGAAACTCTATCATTTGAGCTCAGTGGTGAGGGCGAGCACCTTTATCTTGAAATAGAAAAGCGTGATACTAATACCATGTGGGTCGTTGAGCAGCTGGCAAAGCATTTCGCCATTAAACCGCGAGATATTGGCTATGCTGGCTTGAAAGATCGACATGCAGTGACTCGGCAATGGTTTAGCTTGCCAACAAAAGCCTGTTCACAAGACAAACTAGCTAACTTCGAATTAGCCAATACACAGATTTTACAAAGCGTATTACATCGAGCCAAGTTGCGAAAAGGGGCGATTAAACATAATCAATTTGCATTACAACTGACTCAAATAGAGACGGACCAAGCAACATTAACACAACGTTTGTCTTTAATCGCCACGCAAGGTGTACCGAATTATTTTGATGAACAGCGCTTTGGACGAGGTAGGCATAACTTAACTGCAGCACAGGATTATTTCGCTGGTCAATTTAAGCCGAAACCTGCTAAGCGCCGTCTTTATATCTCTGCAGCACGATCTTGGTTGTTTAACCAGGTTTTAGCCAAGCGCGTTGAACAGGATTGTTGGCAGCAGGGTTTGGCTGGAGATGTTTTTATTCTAGAGGGTAGTAAGCGCTTTTTTGTTGAGCCCACATTAGATGAGCAAATCCAATTACGCTTAGCTCAAGGCGATATTCATCCTTCTGCGCCACTATGGGGTAAAGGTGAGCTGGATAGCTTAAATGAAGCTAAGCAGTTTGAGCTCACACAATTAGCCCCCTGGCATGAGTGGTGTGAGAAGCTTGCAGGCCAAGACTTAAAGCAACAACGGCGCGCGACACGTGTTATTCCTGGTAACTTAGAACACCAATACGATGCAGCCAGACATCAGTTAGCGATTTGTTTTACCTTACCTTCCGGCGCCTATGCGACTAATCTGCTTAGAGAGGTCGTCGATATCACTGTGGCTGGTTTATAGTGCCAGGCGAGCCACAACAATCTCCCTATATTTATTAATTCATTGCTGATTGAGCCGCGATCTCAAACATCAGGTGATGTTACTGGCTAAGCAAGATGTCGCTATTTAAATACGGTAAATAGGCGGTTTTCCAATGATTAAGCGCATAATCGGTATGGGGAAGCTTGAACGTTTTACTGAAAATGGAGAAAACGCGCTTTGTCATTGATATCTCAAGGAAATAACCAAGATAAACTTAAAGAATCGATTTAAATGAGTCGCTAAACAAAAGAGCTTATTTTAACGCAGTAAAATTCCACCATCCTGTC
>CAZPAE010000091.1:0-8248 GCA_964584455.1 uncultured Thioalkalispiraceae bacterium | reverse complement strand
CGTGATCATCCGCTAGCAATATTTTAATCATCGAGTCCCAGTTCCTCTATTTTTTGCTTATTATTACAACCACTCGATGGCGTGATATACGAAATACGTCAATTATACGTACATATTGCCAAAATCGGGTAGGTTTTTTGCACAAAAAGGGGGAAACAGATGGCAGATTTGGCATTATTTGGCGGAGAGCGAGGGATTCGAACCCCCGGACCCGCGAGGGTCAACGGTTTTCAAGACCGCCGCTTTCGACCACTCAGCCAGCTCTCCTGAAGAAAATATTCAATTTTCCTGGCACTGCAACATTGAAACAGTAGGCTCTAATCAACATAATATATGTAATTAGGCATGTGTATGTTGTCATGTCCAGATGGGCGCGCAGCATACCTGAGTAGCCGGGTAAAATCCAGCTTTAACAATAGCTTGTGTGAGTACGCAAGTACTTGATATTAGGAACCAATGATGTATTCTGTTGTCAGTTAGGAATACAAATTAGGAATTGTTACATAGAGAGGTTTAGTCATGTTCCAGAATCAAACCACCATTGCAAGTGAGTCAGCGCTATCGACCAATAAAGTCCTGCGTCAGACTTACATGCTACTTTCTGTTACCTTGATCTTCAGTGGACTGATGGCGGCTGTATCAATGGCGGTTAATCCCAGCCACATGGTTTCATTAGTCTGTTCTTTCGGTGCGATAGGTCTTATTTGGTTTGTCTTGCCTCGTACCGCCAACTCCGGTGCAGGTATTGCCATCGTCTTTGCCATCACCGGTCTACTCGGCTTTGGACTTGGGCCAATGTTGAATCACTACTTAGCACTGTCTAACGGTGGTCAACTCATCATGACTGCATTAGGCGGTACTGGTGTTATCTTCATGGGCCTATCAGGCTATGCATTAACAACCCGCCGTGATTTCAGCTTCTTAGGCGGTTTCTTAGTGGTTGGCTTCCTCGTCGTATTAGGTGCTGCGCTATTGAATATTTTCTTTGCGATTCCGGCACTGTCATTAACGATTTCAGCAGCCATTATTTTCATCATGAGCGGATTCATTCTATATGACACCAGCCGCATTATTCATGGTGGTGAGCGCAACTACATTATGGCCACAATCGGATTATATCTAAGCATATACAATATTTTTGTTAGCTTATTACAAATCTTAGGCGCGTTTAGTAATAACGATTAATTTGCATTAATCACTGTAGTGCAAAGCCCCGCTTGGTCGGGGCTTTGTTATTTTGTAGGCCAAGAAACAACAATAAAGGTAAATTGAGATGGACTGGACTAAAATACTCACCGCAGTACTTTTAATTGCAATGATGGTTTATTTGTTTCCGCGTGCTAAACACATGCTGAAAAACAGCCCTAAAGGCTCATCCGATGACTGGAAAGGGTTTATTATTCCCATCGTCATGGTGGTCTTATTTATTATCTTTTTAATTATGTCGGTTCGATAAGCTCAAAACCACAATAAGACTGCAACACATCCGGAATGGTAATCGCCCCATCCTCTTGCTGATAATTCTCCATAATCGCAACCAATGTACGCCCAATGGCCAAACCAGAGCCGTTAACAGTATGGACTAATTCAGGCTTGTTGGTTTCAGGGTTGCGCCAGCGCGCCTTGAGGCGGCGAGCTTGGAATGCCTCAAAATTACTACATGAAGAGATCTCACGGTAAGTGTCTTGTGATGGCATCCAGACTTCTAAATCATAAGTTTTTGCTGAGGCAAAACCGATATCACCACCACATAAATTCACAATACGATACGGTAATGCTAACTTCTGCAAAACGGTTTCGGCATGAGCAGTAAGCTCTTCATGGGCTTGATAAGAATCACTTGGCCGAACAATTTGCACTAATTCCACTTTCTCGAACTGGTGCTGTCGAATCATGCCTCGAGTATCTTTGCCATATGAGCCTGCCTCACTACGAAAACAGGGCGTATGGCAAACATATTTACGTGGCAGATAGTCGTCATCAATAATCGTATCACGCACAATATTGGTAACCGGTACTTCGGCTGTTGGAATTAAGTAATACTCGTGATCCGCTCGAAGCTTAAATAGATCTTCTTCGAACTTAGGTAATTGACCGGTACCATAGAGTGAATCAGCATTCACAATATAGGGCACATAGGTTTCCGTATAACCATGCTCCCCGGTATGCAGATCCAACATAAATTGAATCAAGGCCCGGTGTAAGCGGGCTATCTTGCCACTCATGAGCGCAAAGCGTGAGCCAGTGAGTTTTGCTGCTGTTTCAAAGTCTAATTGACCGCTTAAATCACCTAGGTCAACATGATCTTTGACTGGAAAGTCGAAACTCGGCACAGTACCCCAACGGAGAATTTCTACATTGTCATTCTCATCTTTGCCTGCAGGAACCGATTCATGGGGAATGTTAGGAATTCCCATCAAGAGTGTATCGAGTGTTGCCTGCACTTCGCTAAGCTGATGCTCTGCGGCTTTTAATTTATCACCCAAATCAGCCACCGCATCTAATAAAGGCTGAATATCCTCGCCTTGTGCTTTGGCTTTGCCAATTGCTTTCGATTTGGCATTACGTTCTGCTTGTAGCTCTTGGGTCTGGGACTGAATTTGCTTGCGTTGATTTTCAAGCTCAGTCATTTTTGCTACATCTAAAGTAAAACCTCGCCGCGTAAGTTGTGCGGCAACCCAATCGATATTTTGACGAATTTGTTTTGGATCTAACATGGAAACTTCTTTTTGTTAACGTTTAGCCATTATCTTATGTTCGCAATGGGACATTTGTGTGAAATGCTACCATTGCTTGCCTAGCCAAATACCAAACCATGTGGCGAGTAGGCAAATCGTCACATTGGAAAAAATATTGAGTAACGCTTTCGGTAATTGGCCATTCTCCATTAATTGATAGGTTTCTATCGAAAAAGTGGAGAACGTTGTAAAAGCGCCTAGTATGCCAACAATAATCAATGCACGCCACTCACCACCGATATTCAAGCGTTCGACCAAGGTGATGTAACACACCCCAATCATCAGTGAACCGGCCACATTGACAACCAAAGTGCCATAGGGAAAATCCCTGCCGAGTAAAACATGTATGCCGCTTGAAACCGTGTAACGCAGTACAGCACCGATTGCGCCACCCATCGCGATAAATAGAATATGCTGCATTATGCTTGTTTTACCTTGAACACTTAGCTATTTTTCGCCTGCTTATCGAGCTTTTTGAGGTAATCAAGACGCTCGCTAATTTTTTGCTCTAGCCCATAGGGTAAAGGCTGATAATAATTGACTGGCGACATGCCCTCAGGAAAATAGTGTTCCCCTGCCGCATAGGCAAAGGGTTCATCATGGGCATAGCGATAAGTTTTGCCATAGCCTAACTCATCCATTAATTTTGTTGGCGCATTGCGTAGATGTAACGGTACTTCTGCACTCTGACTATTCGACACATCCTGTTTAGCTAGGTTGAAAGCTTTATACACCGCATTACTTTTGGGTGCACTGGCTAAATAAAGGATAGCGTGGGCGATAGCCAACTCCCCTTCTGGGTGACCCAGTCGAGTTTGTACGTCCCAGGCGTTGAGTGCCAATTGTAATGCCCGTGGATCTGCGTTACCAATATCTTCACTGGCCATGCGCACAACACGCCGGGCAATGTATAAAGGATCGCACCCACCATCGAGCATCCGAACAAACCAATATAGCGCTGCATCAGGTGAAGAGCCGCGAACAGATTTATGCAAAGCAGATATTTGATCGTAAAATGCTTCGCCCTGTTTATCAAATCGGCGATGACTTTGCTGCAATACATCTTTTAGGATATTCGGTGTAATCTGCTTTTGACCATCCACCTCTTCTGCTAAATCAACGGCTATTTCAAGCAAATTCAAAGCTCGCCGGGCATCACCATCCACCACAGTTGCTAATTGCTTTAGCATATCCTCAGTGATGTTAACTTGTTCATGACCTAGACCGATCTCAGTATCCTGCAAGGCACGTTGTAGTATTTGCTGAATATCCTCTTCAACTAAGGATTTGAGCACATATACACGGGCTCGTGACAATAATGCATTATTTAACTCAAACGAGGGATTTTCTGTTGTCGCACCAATAAATGTAACAGTGCCATCCTCAACAAAAGGCAAAAAGGCATCTTGTTGTGCTTTATTAAACCGATGTACTTCATCTACAAATAAAATACTGTGCTGTTGGGTCATTTGCCGGTGTTGTTGTGCTTGTTCAATAGCAGCACGAATATCTTTCACCCCCGACAATACGGCGGATAAGGTTAAGAATTTGGCTTGGCAATGTTGAGCAATAATTTTAGCTAAGGTGGTTTTCCCTGTCCCCGGTGGCCCCCACAAGATCATTGAGTGTAACTTGCCATGCACAATGGCTTGCTGTAAGGGTTTACCTTCACTCAATAAATGAGTTTGGCCAAAGAAATTCGTTAATTGGGTTGGCCGCATGCGATCAGCAAGCGGTTTATAAACATTTGGCGTTTGTGTTTGAAAAAGATCAGAGGTAGCGCTCATTGGCATCATTGCAACGGTATGTCACCGACCACATCAACCCCATCAGGTGGTATAAACTGGAATTGTTTTTGATCAGGTTGTGTATTGTATTGCATATCACGAAATCGCAATTGTGTACGTTGCCCAAATGAATCAAATAACTCCATAATGGCAAGTTGTTCATTATCAAATCCCAACCTAATATGATCAAACTGACTATCTGGGTTCTTAGGTGATAGATGAAACCAGTCCATACCATCTTGCTTGCCTTGCGATTGCACAACATATGCTTTGTTAATTTGTGCGGGATTACTTAATACCACTGCTGGCGAATTGGCTAATAAGTTTAGTTGTTTTTTAACCGTGACCTGCTCAAGGTCTGCATCATAACTCCAAAGTCGCTCACCATCAGCTACGTACAATTGTTCATAGGGTTGGCTATATTCAAGCCGAAACTTATTCGGGCTTTGTACCAGCAAGGCCCCTTGGCTTTGCTCAGGCGGCTGTGTTGTTTCTTCTGCAAAGACACGCTGTTCGAATTGCGTACTTAATGAAGTCACATGACCCAGATATTCTACCAGTGTTTTGGCTTGTGCCGAGACACTTACAAGGGCACAGCCTATGAACATTAAAATCGTTTTTCTCATCATGATTAATCTTTCGGTGGCGGTGGTGCTAAGACTTCACGGTTACCATTAGACTCTAATGGTCCCACAATACCGGCTGCTTCCATCGCCTCGACCATCCGTGCTGCTCGGTTATAACCAATCTTTAACCGACGTTGTACGCCTGAAATAGAAGCACGCCGAGATTCTGTCACAATTTTTACCGCCTCATCATATAAAGGATCCGACTCATCATCCGTCTCAGCAGGATCAATACCGGTTAGGCTGATGGCCGAAGAAATATCACTGGTACCATTTAAGATATCTTCTTCGTAAGCAGGTTCCCCTTGTTGCTTCAAATGATCGACCACACGATGAACTTCATTATCTGCTACAAAGGCACCATGCACACGTATGGGCACCGCCGTACCCGGCGGAAGGTACAACATATCACCATGACCAAGTAACTGCTCTGCACCTTGTTGGTCTAAGATAGTTCTTGAATCCACCTTTGATGAAACTTGGAATGCAATACGCGTTGGTACATTGGCTTTAATTAACCCTGTTAGTACATCTACTGAAGGGCGCTGTGTGGCTAGGATTAAATGAATACCCGCTGCACGGGCTTTTTGTGCTAAGCGAGCAATGAGTTGTTCGACTTTTTTACCCACTAACATCATCATGTCAGCAAGCTCATCAACAATCACCACGATATAAGGTAGTTTTTCTAACTCAGCGGGTGGCTCTGTTGAATCGGCAGAATGCAAAGGATCGAGGATCGGTTCGCCCTTGTCTTTTGCTTCGCTAACTTTACGGTTGAAGCCGGCAATGTTTCGAACTTTCATCGCTGCCATTAATTGATAGCGACGATCCATTTCTGCCACACACCAACGTAATGCATTACCGGCTTCTTTCATATCCGTAACTACCGGTGCTAATAAATGTGGAATACCTTCGTAGATAGATAATTCCAGCATTTTCGGATCGATAAGGATCGTGCGCACATCTTGCGGTTTAGCGTTATACAAAATGCTCAGGATCATGGCATTTAACGCTACAGATTTACCTGCCCCGGTTGTACCCGCGACTAATAAATGTGGCATCTTGGCTAAATCTGCTACCACCGGGCTACCATTAATGTTCTTACCCAGTGCTAAGGTTAACGGTGACTTCGCTTGTTCAAACTCATGGGATTTTAATGTATCCAACAGTTGGACAATTTCCCGTTCTTCATTGGGAATTTCCAAACCCACTGTGGATTTTCCAGGAATCACTTCCACAATACGCACACTAATGGCCGATAAAGCCCGGGCTAAATCTTTTGCCAAGTTACTTATTTGGCTCACCTTCACACCGGCGGCCGGTTGTAACTCATAGCGCGTAATCACAGGACCAGGATGAACTGCTACCACTTGGACTTCGACACCGAAATCAGCCAGCTTTAATTCAACTTGGCGAGAGATCGCCTCCAAGGCTTCTTTTGATACTGGATTAGTCGCAGACTGAATTTCGTCTAGCAGTGCCAATGGGGGTAACTCTGATTCACCATCTGTACGGAATAAGGGAACTTGGCGTTCTTTTTGTTCGCGAACACTGATCTTGGGCTCTTTAATAACTGGCTCGATACGTGGTGGTGCCTGCTTACTACGCTTTTTAACTTGTTTCTCGACTTTGACTTTAACGCGCTCTTCCCGCTGCGATTGTTCACGGTGATAACGAAAACCATTTACCATATTGAGCAATTGTGCACGACACCAATCAATGGCCGTCAAGGTTGCCGCGCCAGTGACATCCATTAGCTTTAACCATGACAAATGGGTAAATAGGGTAAAACCACTGAAAAATAATGCTAACAATAATAAGGTGGCGCCTAGATCATTAAAGGCATAAGTCATACCCAACTTCACTAAGTCCCCTAAGATGCCACCAGCCGTCACTTGTTGTGGTAAGGAACTGGTTGCCTGGTAATCATATAAGCTGGCAAGCCCACAGGAGGAAGCCAATGTGAAAACAAAGCCAATACCGCGAATGGATAGGCCCCGCCATTCTTGTCCCTGCAATGGAATTTGTCGAAATATCAACCATCCCGCATACAACACCATAATGGGAATGAGGTACGCTAAGTAGCCAAATAAGGCTAGAACGATATCCGCAAACCAGGCTCCAGCAATACCACCTAAATTGGTAATCTGCTGCGAGTGCACGCTATTGGACCAGCCTGGATCACTGGGGGCATAACTGACCAGACTAACCACACAATAGATGGCGATAAAAGCAAAGATGAATAATGCGCCCTCACGCATGCCACGTTGAATGTGGTTAGCTAAAGGTGTTCGTTCGAGTTTCTGTTTTGCCTGTGCCATAGTTAAACTAAATACTTCAAATTATTCTCTAACTTACTCTTTTATATACAAACATACCATATATTTGATTAAGAAACGAGCGCTGGGTGTACAATTTCACCTGCTCTAACATTGATACCGGCTGCTAACTCTGGATTTTGCTCCCAACCTGGTTGTGTTAATTGCAGGATATAAGGTACTAGCGCTGCCGACAATGCCTGAGAAGCGGTTCTGGGAACCGCACCGGGGATATTCGCAACCCCAAAGTGCACAATATTCTCCCAGATATAGGTCGGTTCTGCATAATTGGTCGGTTTAGTGGTTTCGATGCATCCCCCTTGGTCCACCGCAATATCCATGATCACACTACCGGGTAACATATCGCGGACCAATGCTTCACTGACCAGATGTGGCGCTTTTGCACCCGGAATCAAAACCGCACCGATAAGCAAGTCTGCCTCCCGTACATGCTCAGCAATAGCGCTCTCGTATGGATGCAAAGCGGTGACATTATCACCTAATGCCCGCATTTGAAGTAATTTATCTCGATTGGGATCAAACACCGTGACTTGTGCGCCCAGTGCTTGTAGGACAGTAGCCGCACTGCCGCCTGCGACACCGGCACCGAGCACCACCGCCTTGCCCCGCTCTGCTGCGGGTAAGCCACCTAATAATACGCCTCTGCCACCTTGGTGTTGATGCAATAAAGTCGTGCCTATATGCGCACTCACCCGACCGGCAATATCACTCATGGGCGCTAACAAGGGCAATTGATATCCTTTCTGCACTGTTTCAAA
>CAZPAE010000090.1:0-8253 GCA_964584455.1 uncultured Thioalkalispiraceae bacterium | reverse complement strand
AGTATATGTTGCAAGATAATCTGCGTCTACAACGCCGTCGTTTTTTAGCCACGGTACTAGGTAGTGGTTTGTATTTTTGGTTGAGCCAAAGCCAGGCGGCTGCGGTGGCTAAAAAAATAGAGACGACTTCCGAAATTGATGATCATGCTATCCGCGATGCTATTAAAAAAGCACAAAACTTTGAGCATGATTACCCAGATGATATCTATCTTAACGCAACCCAATCCCAAATTCTTACTACTGCCCAACAGCGATTAACACGCTTACAGCGTACTGTCGGTTACGCTAATTTTAATCTAATTAGTTTTGATGCCGCAGTGAAATATGCCAAGCGCTATTCTGTGATTGGTGCGTTTTCGTTACAAGAGCTGGCTTTGATCGAGATGCTCTTTGCCAATGATGCCAAAGAATATGGCTTCTTAGGAGAGAAAGTGTCGACGACCCTTACGGATGTGATTCGGCGCAATGATGTTTTGAAGGTGAGGGGCACCGGCCATTATGTTTATAAGGGAGAGGCGTTAAACACCTATACAAAAATTAGCAAAGTGATTGGGCCAGATTTACAGTTAACCTCGGGTGTACGCAGTGTTGTGAAACAGTTGCACTTATTTATGGCTAAGGCTGTTAAGTCAAATGGGAATCTATCAAGGGCATCTCGTTCATTAGCACCACCGGGCCATTCGTTTCATGGTATTGGTGACTTTGATGTAGGTAAGAAAGGCTTAGGTGCGGCGAATTTTACTAGTCAGTTTGCTAAAACTGATATTTATCAACGTTTATGTGACTTGGGCCTAATTAGCATGCGCTATCCTTACGCTAATGCCTATGGCGTTCGGCACGAACCATGGCATATTAAGGTGGTCTAGTCATGTTAAAGCGCTTGCTCTGTTTGCTGTTATTAAGTTGGCCACTTGGTGTCATGGCGCAAAGCTGGGATTTTACCTTACACAAACATAATGCCGATAAAGTTGGGCCAACGCTTTTGGTGATTGGTGGTATCCAAGGCGATGAGCCCGGTGGGTTTAATGCGGCCTCATTACTGATTACTGAATACGAAATCTTGAATGGGCAAGTCTGGGTTGTACCTAACCTGAACTTTGAGAGTATCATCAAGCGCTCGCGGGGCGTACATGGTGATATGAACCGTAAGTTTAAGAATTTAACCAAAACCGATCCTGAGTTCCGTTTAGTACAAAAGATAAAACGGATTATTGCCGATGAGCAGGTCGACATCATTTTAAATTTGCATGATGGGAGTGGTTTCTATCGGCCAGACTATATTGATCGACAACGCAATCCACGTCGTTGGGGACAAAGCTTGATTATCGATCAAAGCCAACTTAATGAAATTCCCTTTGGTCAGTTAGAATATATTGCTGCGCATGTAGCTGAGCAGGCTAATGGACAGATTAAAAATAAAGAGCATATCTTCCATATCAAAAACACCCATACTCGATTAGGCAATCGGGAAATGGAAAAGACACTGACTTATTACGCGATTCAAAACGGCAAATCGGCTTTTGGTGTTGAGGCCAGTAAGACTTTTGATACCCATTATCGTGCTTATTATCATTTATTGATGATTGAGCAATTTATGGATTATCTCGGTATCGATTTTAAACGTCGATTCGAGCTAGATATCCACCATGTTAAGGACCGCATCGATAATAATGTGCAGCTAGCGCTATATGAGAAAAAAATATTTTTTGATATGCGTAATGTGAAACGAAAGCTTTCTTATGTGCCGATTAAGCGAGATGGTGATATTGATTTTAGTGCTAGTAATCCACTGATTGCTGTCCTAAATAATAAAAAAGTAATTAATGTCCGCTATGGTAACCGCTCTGTGACGAAGCTGGTGCCACAGTATTTTAATTTTGATGATAGTATTAAAAGCATCGGTATGGAAATTGATGATCTCGATCAGCAAGTTGAACTCGGTGGCGTCGTTAAGGTTCAACATCATTTCAAAGTTAAACCCATGCCGGGTTATCGTGTCAATGTGATTGGTTTTACACGCTCGGGTGTACGCAGTGAACATGATATTACCATTTCAAAAGAGCAAATTAGTAAGCGTTATTCCATCGACCGACAGGGATTAGTTTACCGGGTAGAGGTTTATCATGCCGATAAGTTTTGCGGTATGGTGTTGGTTGATTTTGATCATAATCCTGTTGCTATTAACCAAGAGCCGGATAAACCCTTAACAAAAATCCAAAATACGGATAGCTAAATTACCCCCATGTCAGACTCGATTAAATCGCCTGAGTACATGCGCTCATTTCAGTGCTTGGGTGGCAGTTGTGAAGATACCTGTTGCCAACATTGGGATATTCATCTAGATAAATATCATTATGATTTGCTGCGCGAACGTGTTGAAAAACACCCGCGTGAAGCGAAGTTGGTGAAACAACATATCAAGCTACAGGATGCGCAGTTCACTAGTGATAAGAACTATGCTTATATTCAGTTGAATAAAGCAGGGTATTGCCCATTTCTGACCAAAAAAGGTTTTTGTCATTTACATCAAAAGTTTGATGTAACACCACTCAGCGATATTTGTGCTTTTTTTCCACGGGTATTATCAAAAGTGAATGGTGTTATCGAACTTACCGGTGCGCTATCGTGTCCTGAGGTGGTACGCAAGTGTTTATTCTCAACAGATGAGGAACAGGCATTTGTTGATTATCCAATAGCACAATTACCGCGTGATGAGCATATACCGATTACCCGGCAATGCCACGATATAGGTGATAGTTTTTATCATCAACATTTTTTACGGGTGCGAGATGTGATGTTGGGCTTGTTGAAGAATGATGATTATGCGTTAGAAACTCGTTTATATTTCTTAGCTAACTTTAATTACCGTATTGCGACACACTATCATCAGCATGCAGCGGAAAATAACAAAATACTGAACAGTGAGATTGAAAGAATACAAAGTGATGCTACGTTAAAGTCGCTAGATAGTTATTATGAGCAGTTTAATAGTGCAGAGCCGGTAGCGATTGTAGTGATTCAGGCAATACTGCGTTTGCAAATCCAGCATGCTAATCAAGATAAATTAAGCAAGTTGGCAACAGTTATATTTGATACTTATCGCGCACAAATGGATCACGTGGATGATCTTGAGGTTTATGGTGATAACTTACCACCTGAGCCATTGTGGCAAGGTTTCCAACAAAATTGGGATAAAATTAATGCGCGGTTTGGTATTCAGTTAGAAAATTATTTATCGCGTTATTTGGCTAACTGTTTACAGCGTGAATGGTTTATTAGTTTACCAGACCCGTTTGTTTATATTCACATGCTAACCATACGCATGGCTATTTTACGTTTTTTAATCGTTAGTCATCCGGAGATTATAAACCTAACAACCAGTCAGCAGGATAAAGCAACGGTTGATAATGCATTTGCTGAATATGTTGTGCAGGTGATTTATTTGTTTGCCCGTAGCATCGATCATAATTTGGCATTTTTGCAGGTGATCTATGAAGCGATTAATGAGCAACAAATGATGAGTTTTGATTATTCCATGCCGTTTATTAAATTCTAGTTATCCAATCTCAACTTGTACCATGTCATCAATGATTTCTGTTGTATAAACCTTTATAGGTAAAGTCGCAGGGTCTTCTAACGGGTTTCCTGTTTTTAAGTCAAACCGGCTACCGTGTAATGGGCATTCAACACAAGTCCCTTTTAATGCACCACGCCACAGTGGTGAATCTTCATGGCTGCACATTTCATCGAAGGCATAATAGTGTTGTTCTACATTGGCAATAATAATGCGTTGTTGATTTACTTCATAACAACCCATTTGGCCGGGCTTTAATTCATCTTTGTGGATAACAGTATGTTTCTGAGACATAATAAAAATCTTTTAAACTCAATTAGTTGTTGCTATGACATCATAATATGTCGAGCTCGGTTTGTATATTAGTAGTGTAACATATAGACTATGCGCCAGTGAAAATAGCGAGATAATAATGGCAGTCAATGCATTTGAGAATATGAGTCATGATGAATGTGTCCAATTAACACAGTCTATTATGTCTATTTTAGATAATTGGGGACTCGCAGGTGAGCATATCCTTAGCGTATTAAATCTACCAAAGAATGTACGTGTACGTGCATTACGCCGTTATCGGGAGAATACACCATTCCCGGATGATTCGAAGGTGTATGAGCGATTAGAACATATTATCGGTATTGCAGATGCATTACGTACGAGCTATCCCCATAATCCGGCAATGGGAACACTCTGGATGCGTCAAAATAATAAACGGTTTAATGATCGTTCACCATTAGAGCTAATTGTCACTGATGGTTTGCAAGGTTTGCTAGAAGTACGTGAACATTTGGACTGTGCATTCGATTGGCACTTAAACCCCTAATACAAACGGTTACTTGCGCCCGCGGCGTGACCGAAACTGTACAATGCCACGGGTGATTTCATCATAGGGCAATTGATCGATATGGCCATATTTATCGATAGCCGTTTCAATTAAAGTAATAATATCTTCAATGCTATCATCTTGTTGGTGCGAAGAATTAACCAGCTGAGCAAGGCCAATTAAGCTGCCAGTTTGTACTTTTACTTCCTTAGCATGGGGAAGGGGACCATCGATACGTGTCAGCTTTAGGGCGAAAACGGCTTTTTGACGTAGTTGAGCAAGGACTCGTTCGCATAAAGTTAAGCTATCTTGGTGTTGGCAGGCAACACCTTCGCGATCTGCTAAACAAAACCGATGGGCATGACGGCACATTGAACGCCGTGACAGAATACTTTTTTCAAACTTGCAACGTTGTTGATTAACGTAGGTATAGGTACTGCGATATTCAGTTTCGTCCATAGTATAACGATACTATTTTTCCCATTCGCGCAAAATAGGCTGTTCGCGACGTTCTTGAAGTTGTTCTTCAGCCTGTAACAATGTATCAGCGAACATAACTTTAAATTGTACCTGCTCGTTGGTATCTTGTTCTGCACGCAGTTGTTTAGCTTGTTGTTGGGCCTCTTTATAGGACTCATGTTCAGCCACAAGGTCGAGGTTTTTTACAATAGCGGTAGGGCCCTGAGAAATACGAAAAAGATAGTATGGCATACGAAGCACCTTGTATGTCGATTACTGGGTTACGGAAAATATGGTGTATTATAGCGAAAATCACACTTTATAGATAATTATTAACGTCGGAATCTATGACAACAGCAACCAAAAAAGACCTACTCGCCGTCATTGAATTAGGCGGATATCCTAATTTTTCATCGATTTATGAGCAAGCCGGCTTTACGGTGCATACTGAAAATTCAGTACGTAATGCGATTCGTTGCTTAAAGAAAATAAAGCCGCAGGTTGTGGTGGCAGAATTCAACTTCCAGTCAGACTTTCGCGATCGTACCAGCAGTCTGGAGTCTTTGCTGTCAACAGTGCAGTGGCTAGATGACTGTCAGGTGATTGTGTTTTATGAGGAAGAGTTTGCTTCGCATCTGACGAAACTCAGTGCGCAATATCCGTTATTTGCTACCTTGCCTTTTCCCATTGACCAGGAAAAGTTAGCAAGCTTAGCGCAGCAGTTAGCTCAAACAGATAATGCCTCAAGCGATTCTTGAGCAATTTCCCGTACTTCCGGATGCTCGTCCTCTAAACATTGTTGTAATAGTTGCTGAGCGGTTGGATGGTTTACCATGCCTAGGTAGTAACAAGCATCGCTACGATGACGGTGATCATCACTCGCAATAGATTGCGTGAGTTGTGGTAATAGTTTTTCCAGGATAGGTTGATGAGCCCAGCCCTCGATTAAAGCACCGATACCAATGCGGGCTTGTAGTGGGGCATCGTTATCCGCAATTAATTTTATGGCGATGCAAAGAGTATCCGGGTGTTGTTCAATAAGCTGTTCAACTTGGGCTAAGCGACCCGCCTCTAAGGTTTCAGTCACATACTGATAAATGCCTTGTTCAGTACAGGCAACCTGGAGCCAATGTTGAATTTCCTTTGCGGTATGTTGGCCAGTAAAGGTTAATGCGCCTATGCGAAACCAAGGCACACTACGAATTTGATATTGATCAGCTAAGTCGGGTGATTGATCCGCACTGTAGATGGTGAGTTGCTGAATTAAGCCTTGCTGCTCAAATTGACTGAAGGCTTGTTTTACCTGAGGGCAATGAGGGCATTGTGGTGCTGTGAACAGGACAACATCGGGTTTCGTTTGCATTGCATCATTTTACTCAGTAATGAACTGTAATGCTATGCCATCGGCATCAATTCGAATGATACGGGCTTTTACCAACGGTGGTTCTTCACCTTCACTCATGGGTTGTTTAACACGCAGATGTACAATGCTGCCTTCGGCAGGTAAATTGGTTTCGCCTTTCTCGAGATAAACACCATTATTACTCAGATCACGCGTTTGTAATGAGCATTCTTGGTCATCAGCGTAAAGTTCAACTTCTAGCTTGATACTCAGGCGAGTATTGTTACGACGTTCATCCATAGCAATAAAATGACTAAGCTTCAATATCGGGGATCAGTTTACTTTGTAGTTTTCTAATCATATCTTTTAGCCCGAGTTTTCGTTTTTTAAGTCGCCTTAGCTGCAACTGATCGACTGCTGGATCTTCAGAAAGTCGTTGAATGATGTCATCGAGGTCACGGTGCTCAACGCGTAGCTCTTCGAGTCGCTCCATCGTAGCCTCACGATCATTCTCATCCAGTTTGTCCATAGGCGAAGTACAATATATTGTTGTTAATCTTTAATTCAATATTAGCATATCCCGGCAGTCAGCGCTTAAGATGCGCTACTCAGTTTAGGTTGAAATAAATTCAACTGTAAGTAGTTAACAATTTCTTGTGCTGGAAGGGGTTTGCACATATAGAAGCCTTGCGCGGTATTACAGCGCAGTATTTTCAACAAATTGTAACTTTCAATATCTTCGACCCCTTCGGCGACCACCTGCAGGCCAAGGTTATGGGCCAGGTCGATGGTGGAGCGTACAATGACGGCGTCATTTTCGTCATGAATCATATCCATGACAAATGACTTGTCGATTTTCAGCTCATCCACAGGTAGTTTTTTCAGATAGCCTAATGAAGAGAAACCGGTACCAAAGTCATCAATGGCAATTCTTACGCCCATTTTATCCAACTCACTGAGCCGATTAATAGCGTGGGTAGGATCAATTAACATTGCGCTTTCGGTCACTTCGATAACTAAATAGCAAGGTGGAATGTCATATTCTTCCAACAGTTCAACGACAGTGGGTACAAAACTGGAAGATTGTAAATCATAGACCGAGATATTGACGGCAATGCTTAAATAAACTCCCTCAGAGCGCCACTTGGCACATTGGGCTAAGGCTTGTTTTAAGATCCATATGGTGAGCTCATTGATTATACCTAGCTGTTCAGCAATAGGAACAAACTGGGTTGGGGGTATCGTGCCTAATTCGGGGTGGAACCAGCGTAGTAATGCTTCTGCACCTACCGCTTCATCATGGTTTAAGTCATATTTTAATTGATAATGAACGGAAAGCTTATCATTACGTAATGCTAATCGTAGGTCATTGGCAATGGAAAGGTAACGATCATCATTGGCATCGTTTTCTGCTTCATAAATACTAAAGCCTAAATGATTTCGTTTTGCTGCATACATGGCAACATCGGCGCGTTTCAATAAAGTTTCGGCATCATCCCCGTGTTGCGGGTAAATGGTGACGCCAATACTCACACCCACGGAAAGTTTATGGCCATAAACATCAAATGTTTTATCAAACGCATTCAGGATTTTTTGACATACTTTAGGCGCATCAATTTTCTCTTGATCACTGACCAGGATTGCAAATTCATCTCCACCGAGTCTGGCGATAATATCGGTATCATGCAGGGTATAGCGTAATCGCATACCCACTGCGATGAGAAGTTGATCCCCTACTTGGTGGCCTAAGGTGTCATTGATTTGTTTAAAGTGGTTTAGATCCATCAAAATAACTAGGATCTCGCTGTTATTATTTTTTGATGCAGTAATCGTTTGGGTGAGTTTATCGTAGAGTAGTGAGCGATTAGCCAGGCCTGTGAGCGTATCATGCGATGCTTGATGTTCTAGCATATCGCGCTGGTAGTGTACCTGATTCTTTATTTCTTTAAATGCTGTTAATAAATTTTTTGTTTCACTAAAGCGCAAATCAGGAATGAGTTGTGCGTCTTCCCCATTGGCTTCTTTTAAGATGGCATGGGTGATGAGTGATAAAGGTTT
>CAZPAE010000089.1:0-8277 GCA_964584455.1 uncultured Thioalkalispiraceae bacterium | reverse complement strand
GGATGAGATTGCTTATAATAATCATGACGTGGACGATGGTCTGCGGGCTAAGCTCATCAGTATTGAGCAACTGACGGAAGTAAAACTATTCAATGATCATTTCGAGCAGGTGATACAGCGCTATCCACAACTTACCGGACGGCGTCTTATTCATGAAACCATTCGCCGCATGATCAATCGTCTGGTAGTAGATTTAGTGGAGACCACGCAATCACGTTTGGCGGCAGCCGAACCAATGAACATTGACGATGTGCGCTCACAGCCTGCGCCATTAGTTGGGTTTAGTGATGAAGTGAAGGAACAAAGCCTGGCCTTAAAGCAGTTCTTGCGTCATAACCTCTATCAGCATTATCGTGTTCATCGCATGACAGCCAAGGCTGATGCGATTATTTGCGATTTATTTAACGGGTTTATGAATGATATTCGGTTATTGCCTCCAGAGCACCAAACAACCGCAAAAGCACATGAGGCACAGGAGGGCGAATTAGGTCGTGCCCGGATTGTCGCGGACTATATTGCCGGTATGACCGATCGCTTTGCCATTAGCGAACATAAACGTATTTTTGACCCGAGTGAGCTCACATAGGCATAACCGATAACCTTATTTAGCATATGCATTATTTGCTGGGTTTGTTGCCCCAAAAACAGCATAAATGCACGTTTTATGCTATTTATTAATAGGTTAAGATATGATTTGTGAGACAAGACATGTTGCTCCATGCGCGTATATATGCAAATTTTAACCGAGGAAGGTAAGCCACCTCGCTTTTATCAGCTTCTGCTACAAGAGGATTTGATTAATGGCTGGACCTTGGTACGCGAATGGGGACAACAGGGATTGGCCGGCCGGGTAAAAAAAGATCATTTCCCGAACCGGGAGGATGCACAACGTGCCTTGCTGAAAGTAAGAGATGCTCAAGTTAAGCGAGGTTATCGAGTTGTGTATACGCGAGGTGAAGAGGCCATATGAGCGCATACAATAACGACGATCTGAACCGTTTAGAACCAAACTATCTCAATAACTACGGCCTACGTGAGGCCCCTTTCGCGACGACCCATCACGATAAGTTTCTCTATGTTGATGCCGAACGGGCACAATGTCTTAACATGTTGCAACACATGACGCACTACAGCAATCTGTTACTGATTGTGCAAGGCGAGCAAGGTGTCGGTAAAACAGCGCTATTACAGCGGTTCATGAAAAATGCCGAACCGGATTGGCAGTTGTGTCAAATTGCGGCCAACACGATGACCGACTCAGATCAACTGTTGTTTCAAGCAGCGCAAGGGTTTGGCGTGAGCCAACTTCCACAAGATTCATCACAGTTACAAGAGATGCTATATGCGCGTGTCGCCACACTGCATCATAGTGATAAAGTCCCCATTCTACTGATTGATGAAGCGCACCTACTACCCAAAGATGCGTTACTTGCGATTTTTAATTTAGCGGATTCCTATGTTAACGATGTTAACCTACTGCGGATTATTTTATTTTGCGAACCCGAAATCGATAAGATCATCAATACAAAAGAAGTGAAGTCACTCAGCGAGCGGGTAACACATACCATGCATGTACCGCCACTGAGCGAGGAGTCCACAGCAGAATATTTAAAACACCGCCTTGCGGTGGCCGGGTTTAATGGTGGTTCACCTTTTTCACCACGGGTGATCAAAAAAATATATAAGTCGTCACACGGTATTCCTGCCAAGATTAACGACTTAGCCCACCAAATTTTAGATCAAGGCGATTTTGCCCAAGCACAAACGCAAACACCCGATGAGGCCGTGGTAACAACACCCACACCTGAGAAAACACCGGCAACAGTATCATCACAAAATAATAAACCCATGTTGTGGGCGGCGGTTGCTGTGCTCGCAGTGGCTGTCGTATTCACTTTTCAAGACAGCATTAATGGTTTATTTGAAGAGGAAAAACACCCTAAAGTCATTGAGTTGATGATGGGTGATGAAGAAACGGGGCTGACAACCGTTGATGAGACAGCATCCACCGATTCAGCTTCAGCAGAGCAAAAAGTGATTGCCCTCGATCCCAGCGAACCAGAAGCAGCCCCATCACCACCAGCGCCTATTGTTAGCGAAAAAGATAGTGTGACACCGCAGCAAGAGAATACTACAACAACTGCATCTACAGCCGAAAATCAACCAAGCATACCAGAGACACCCACAACACCCGCCATTGCCTTACATCAAGTCAGCCCAAACCCAGTGCCTACGAGTCGTCAGCGTCAAACCATCACCATCAATGGCGAAGGCTTTACACCAAAAAGTAAAGTAACAGTGAGCTGGACAGGTAAAACCAAGCAACTAGCGGCTCACCAAGTGAGCATTAAAAGCGATACCGAGGTGGCTATTAATGTGACGGTGGGCAGTAACGAAGATAATTGGACGATACAAGTTAGCGATCCTGTTAACGGTCAATCCAATACATTAGGTTTTAATGTGAAGCTTGTTGACTTAGATAAAGACTATCGTCGAGATAAATGGGCTTTAGCACAAAATCCAGGGCGTTTTACATTACAGCTATTAGGTACCGGTACAAAAGCCGGTGCAAAACAATTTATTGATCAACATAAAATAAAAGATAAAGCGGGTTATATTCAAACCATACGTAACAATAAACCTTGGTATAGTGTTATTTATGGTGATTACGAAAACCAAGCTTCAGCAAAACAAGCTGCTAAAACCTTACCTGCATCACTTAATAAAGCAAAACCTTGGGTGCGCAGATTAGATGAAATCCAGACCCGTATTAACACCGCGCGTAAAATCGCTACAAAACCGAAAGTTGTAAATAAACCAACTCCAACCACAAGCAGTGCTAAAACTGACAATAGCGAAGCGTGGTTGTGGAGTCAGGATCCAAGCTACTTTACTTTGCAGTTGTTAGGTGCACGGCAGTCTAACAGCATACAAAAGTTTCTACGCAAATATACCCACTTAAACGGTAAAGCCGTGTACTTCCATACTAAGCACGAAGCACGCGATTGGTACACTGTAATTTATGGCGTATACCCCGATCGTCAACAAGCTAAAGATGCTATTAAACGTCTACCCGCAGAGTTACGTTCTGCCTCACCTTGGGTGCGCAGTTTTGGCAGTATTCATGCCGAACTCGATCGTACCGATTGAAATTAACCTCTATTAGAAAATAAACAGGGACTGCGAAGTTGGCGCAGTCCCTTCGGGCACAGGAGCTACGAATTGAGTGCCGCGCAATGCTCCATGAGATGGAGGACCTTGATCGCTGATAAGCTTAGGTGCAATACATGAACAAGCTGTGAAGGCTGCGTGAAAAAAATATGAATCTGCTGCAGACAATAAGCTCTGTGTCACAAAAATGGTTTTTTCCTAAATTCCTCCAGGTCATTGCGAGCTGACATTAGTCAGCGCGGCAATCTCCCTGATCTGGCAGGGCATTAAAAAAGCTGTGTTTGCATTAGGAGATTGCCACGTCAAATCGAGGCTACCTTCGGTAGCCCGCTTTTTCCTCGCAATGACAGCAAAGCATGAGGTGCGCAATGATCTGTTTTTTCCCGTCATTGCGACGAGTTCATGGACGAACTCGGTAGACAGCGTCGGGAACACGCTGTCGAGCACGCGAATGCTTGTGCTGCCGTCTCCCTAAATTTGCACCGTATCAGAAAAAATACGGCGCTACCCACCCAGTATTGTCACAATAAAGCGATGGTATGTCCCAACCGCAATAATATGACGGTTTTCTGAACAATACCAAACTTGCCAGATATGGTTAGCTCTGGAATAATGACACAAAATATAAGCTTGTATAAAAAGCATACATAATAATAAAGAACCGTTAAGTGCAATCAATGACCGGGGGAAACGGTGCCGCATGATGTTGCACAGCGAAAGGCGCTCGATACTGGCCTAGTAAGCATCTTGCTATTGGCGCGGTATTTTGGCGTTCCCGCTGATCCAGAACAGTTACAGCACGAATTTGGCCAAGCCGGACAGCATCTGCAAGAAGCAGACTTGTTACGCATCGCCAAATCGCTCGACCTAAAAGTCAGCGCGATCCAAAGCGAATGGGATCGCCTTGCCCTGGTCACACTACCGGCTATCGCGCAGAAAAAAGACGGCCAGTTTTTCGTGATCGCCAGTGCCGATGAAGATAACGTTCTCGTTCATGACCCACAAGAAGCACGCCCTTTAACCCTCCCGCGCGCCTCATTCGAACAAGCCTGGAACGGTCGGCTACTGCTATTTAGCCAACGGGCCAGTGCCGAATCCACACAACGCCGATTTGATTTTTCCTGGTTTATTCCGGCCGTGGTCAAATATCGCAAACTATTGGGCGAAATCTTACTGGCGTCTTTTTTCATTCAACTATTCGCCCTATTAACACCGCTATTCTTCCAAGTGGTTATCGACAAAGTACTCGTCCACAAAGGCCTCACCACATTACATGTGTTGGCCATCGGTATGCTGGCCATGGTGCTATTTGAAGTGATCTTAAGTGGCCTACGCACCTATGTGTTTTCCCATACCGCCAGTCGTATCGATGTGGGGCTTGGAGCACAACTGTTTCGCCATTTAGTGCGCTTACCCATTGCCTACTTTGAAGCGCGCCGAGTGGGGGATACGGTCGCACGAGTACGTGAGTTAGAGTCCATTCGCCAATTCCTCACCAGCTCCACCGTTACGTTAGTTATAGATCTGGTCTTTACCATTGTATTTTTAGCAGTGATGTTTTTTTACAGCCCAGTGCTGACGTATGTGGTGTTAGCTACCATACCGCTTTACATTGGCCTATCGGTGTTTGTCACACCGGTACTGCGGGCGCGTCTACATGAGAAATTTAATCGCGGCGCCGAAAACCAAGCTTTCTTAGTCGAAACCGTCAATGGTATTGAAACCGTGAAAGCCATGGCCGTAGAGCCCGCCATGCAACGCCGCTGGGATGAACAGCTCGCCGGTTATGTCAGTGCTAGCTTTCGCGCGAGTAATTTAAGTAACATCATTGGCCAAGTGGCCGCCTTCATTAATAAGCTGACCACCATTGTGATACTTTGGTTAGGCGCACACCTCGTCATCAATGGTGAGCTATCCATTGGCCAACTTATTGCGTTTAATATGCTAGCCGGTAGAGTCAATGGCCCCTTACTCAAGCTAGTGCAGCTGTGGCAAGAATATCAACAAGCGGGCATATCGGTACAACGCTTAGGGGATGTGCTAAATGTCCCTACCGAGGCCACAGCGCAAAGCCGTACCACCTTACCTAAGTTGCAAGGTCATATCACGTTTGACAATGTTCTGTTCCGTTATCGACATGATGGCCCCGAAATCCTAAAGCGCGTTTCATTTGATATTACACCGGGCAATATCATTGGCATTGTAGGGCGTTCCGGGTCCGGTAAAAGTACCATTGGCAAATTGATTCAGCGCTTATATGTGCCCGAGTCAGGTCGGGTCACCATCGATGGCGTTGACCTAGCACAAATTGATCCCGTTTGGTTACGCCGTCAAATCGGTGTGGTACTACAAGAAAACTTCCTATTTAATCGCAGCATTCGCGACAACATTGCCCTAACTGATCCAGGTATTCCCATGGCCAAGGTGATTGAAGCCGCTAAGTTAGCCGGGGCCCATGAGTTTATTCTTGAGCTACAACAAGGTTATGACACCTTAGTGGGTGAGCACGGCAGTAACTTATCCGGCGGGCAACGCCAACGCATTGCCATTGCCCGGGCATTGATTACTAACCCGCGTATCTTAATCTTTGATGAAGCCACCAGTGCACTGGATTATGAGTCCGAAGCCATTATTCAAAAAAACATGGCGCGTATTTGCCAAGGGCGCACCGTTTTTATTGTGGCACATCGTTTAACCACCGTACGCTTAGCCCATCAAATTCTCGTGTTGGATAAAGGCCAAGTGGTTGAGCAAGGCACCCATCAAGCCTTACTCAACCAAGGCGGTTACTATGCCAAGCTACACCGCCACCAGGAGGGTGACCATGCCGTGGTATAAGCAGCTCATCTACAATATACAACATCATTGGCATATCTTTGTTGCCGCCTGGCGAGAACAAAACCGACAACCGGCACAGCGCAAGCTGACTGCCAAAGAACGTCAGTTCCTCCCGGCCCAGTTAGAAATTATTGAAACCCCCGCTTCACCCATTGGGCGCACCATCGGCGGCGTGATTATATTATTGTTTGTGCTAGCGGTGATTTGGGCCTCCGTTGGCAAAATCGATATCGTGGCCATTGCCCAGGGTAAAATCATTCCCAGTGACCACACCAAAGTGATTCAACCCTTTGAAACCAGCAAAATCAAAGCCATACATGTCAGCGAAGGGCAGCAAGTAAAAAAAGGCGATGTGCTCATTGCACTGGATGCCACCGATAGCAGTGCCGACCAAGCGCGCTTGCATAATGAATACCAAGCCAAGCAACTCAAAGCAGCCCGCTTGCAAGCCTTAATCGCCGGTGAGCAACACTATCACGCGCCAGAAAACATTGACCCCGCCGTGGTAGCGCTACAGCAACAATTACTTAGCGACCAACACAAAGAACAACAAGCACGTATCCAAACCAGCCAACTGGCCATCGAACAACAACAAGCCGCCCTCGCCGCCACCGAGCTCAACATTACCCGGCTAGAAGAAACCATCCCCTTATTAGAAGAGCGCGCCAAAGCGGTTAAACAAATGCACGAGAAAAAATTCGTCTCCCGTGTGCAATACTTAGAAATAGAAGAGCAACGCATTAATAAAGTACAAGAGCTGGCTGCACAGCGCCAGCAACTAATCAAAGACCAAGCCGCCTTAGCCAGCGCAAAACAACATCATGCGGTGATTCAATCTGAGTTTAATAAGACACAGCAAGCAGAGCTTGCCGAGGTCCAAACCCAAATCCACTCCTTAGCCGAAGAGTTAGCCAAAGCTAAAAACCGCACCGGTAACCAAAACCTAACAGCACCGATAAATGGCGTAGTGCAACAACTGGCCGTGCACACCGTAGGGGGAGTAGTGACCCCAGCCCAAACCCTTATGGTGATCGTACCGCAACAAGCCATACTAGAAGTGGAAGCCTGGGTAGAAAACAAAGACATCGGCTTTGTGGACACCCAACAAAAAGCCGAAATTAAAGTAGAAGCCTTTCCCTTTACCAAATACGGCACCATCGATGCTAAAGTGGTAAACCTATCGAAAGATGCCATTCATATAGAAAACACCGGCTATGTATATGCCGCCCGCCTTAGCATGGCACGTTCCATTATCGATGTGGGCAATAAACAAGTACACCTATCACCGGGTATGAATGTCACCGTAGAAATAAAAACCGGCCAACGCCGTTTAATCGAATTTTTCTTAAGCCCCTTGTTACGTGGCATGAAAGAATCAGCCAAAGAACGTTAAGCAAAGGAGAGAAGGAAAATAACAGTCATTGCGAGGAATGAATAAAACCAGGGTTTTATGAATGACGTGGCAATCTCCTGCTACCGAGCACAGCAATTTATTTAATGCTCTGCCAATGTTGGGAACAAGTTATCGAGGAACGAAGTGACGAAGCAATCTCCCTAAACTGGCAGAGCCATAAACATCACCATAATGTGAACTGACATTGTTCATTAACGTATGTTTCTTGTGCCTTGGTTGCTTTATGTAGTGTCTGTTTCTATAGTCATCCATATACAATAACTGGTTTAAAGCAGGCATAACTAAAACAGAAAATGGGATAGAACAAAATAAAGAAGGGATGATGGGATTAGTGATTTACGGTGTTTTTCTACTTTATTTAGCCGTGAGTGTGGGCTTGGTGATGGCGGCAGCCAAAGCGGCGAAGAAACGCAACATTGCCCGTTGGAAGTTTGCACTGCCGGTAGGGTTAGTGATGTATCTATTAGTGTTCTGGGATCATATCCCCACGGTGGTGGCGCATAAGTATTACTGTGATAAGTATGCTGGGTTAACCGTGTATAAAACCGTAGAGCAGTGGAAGGCGGAGAATCCGGGGGTGGCGGAGACGTTAGTAAGACACCCTGAAGCATTAAAGCCGGTTATTACTGATGTGATACGTCAATATGAAATTGACCAACGTTTTCGTTGGGAGGTGAAGATTAAAGATTACAGTTTAGGTATTAAGGGAGAAGAAAATTTTATCGTTGATAAAAAAGATAATTCATATTTAATTTCGTATATTGACTTTAATACAGATATTAAAAACATCAGTTTGGGTGCTAGGTCGCTACGTGATTATAAGCTTTGGTTAAATAGTTCATCTTGTGAATCTG
>CAZPAE010000088.1:463-8306 GCA_964584455.1 uncultured Thioalkalispiraceae bacterium | reverse complement strand
ATGTACAGCCATATGTAGACAATAAACATCCAATAAGAGTACATATCTGAATAGTATAAATATTCATACACAAACAATAAATAGTTTAAATATATCTTGGATAAGATAATGTATTCACATCATCATCGATCCATGGATTAATCCTCTTCTGGTATTGATACGAATCAAATATACTTCTTGGCCTAGAACTAAACCCAAGAAAATACCGGCTTTGTAAATCAAGTTGTTCTTGCATTATGTTCATAATTCTAATATGAGGAATACTTTCTAAGGCCGATTGAACATTGAATTCAAAACCTGCTTTTGGCTCAATTGATAAATTATCTGTGATTTTTATATCCTTACCCACATAAAATTTCATAATCGGACCTTTTGTCTCTATAGTTATAGGTAAAAATTTATTAGCCAATTTTACTGAAAAGCTATTTAATTCACCACCTAAACCCATAGAGAGTTGTGGTTCAATATTGTCACCATACCCCTTGATCTTAATTTTATCGCCATCAGTAGCAATCTTGTAACCTTGGTCACTTGAACCCAAACCTACTTGAACTGTATTCGTAGAAAATTCTGCATTTAGCGAACCAACTTTAAATTCAATTCCCGCATAGAACTTAAATATATCCCCCATTTCTTGATTAAAAATAACTCTTCCTGATCTATCTAATGCTAGATCATATGCTTTTCCTGATGTAAACCCATCAGGATTACCTATACGTGTTGTAAAGTCTAACATTGTATAATCGAACTCCATATCAACGTCATTCTCTAATTCGACAGATAAACGAACCCCTTCTCTTAACATTCTGTCTTTATAATCGTGTAAATATGCCATGGCTTCAGCCGCATCTTCTGGCCGCATACTATCAAGAGATGGGAGATCATACGTCATAAAACGCAATTTAAACTCATTCTCTGACATCCCAGCAATTTTATTACCACCATGTTGATAGCTCTCACCTACATGCCCATTATCAATAGCAAGCTTACGTAGAGTTCTCACTAACTCAACATCTGAATCTGGTCTATAAGATAATAACTCTGCGTATTCTGCAAAGTTACTCGCACGCTCTGCACTTATCGCAAAATCAGTAGACTGTTGAATTACTGACTCAAAATCATCAAATATAAGAAATGGTTCGTTTCTGACATGGTGCAAATGAGGGATAGCCGTATTATCTTGTTGATTCACTCTTCTTTGTCTACTTAAATAATCAAATCGCTTCTCTGCATAATCCATTACTCGTGTTCTTTGTTGTATCTCTGCTTGTATCGAACTTCCAATGGCATTACCAATGGCATTGCCGGCAACACTGGCCCAGTTAAATTTATGGTCGGTATACACAACTGTGCGTAAGCCTTCGGTGATAGTTTCACTTATCAGGTTACGGCCCAGATCATTTGCAAACCCTTGCCATGATGGGCCAGTTAATGAGGTGGTATTTGAGCTTGCTAGGTTTGCGGCATTTTGATTAAAGCCTTTCGTTGGGTCTGCGCCTTTTGGTACCAGCTTCGCGGTAATCGGTGCCGCAATCGAGGAGACAGCCATGCTCTGCCAACTGAATTTCTCTTGGCGACCAGCTAAGATATTGATGCCTTGGCTAACAGCATTATTAACAGCAGCACCTTGTAGTGTAGTGGGGTCAAAATCTAAGCCCTTAGTTAAGCCTGCTGTCGCCGCAGCTATACCTACGGCTTCCCAATCAAACTTATCTTGCACACCTAAAGCTATAGCCGTTGCCTGGCCAGCAGCACTACCTGCGGCGGCACCAATTGCAGCACCGGCAACTTTTGAACCAAAATATTCTGCGGCTTCAGGTCCCACATAATAGGCAATAACAGCTGTTACGACGATAACTATAATTACAGCGAGAGTGCTACACCCTTGTGTAGGTGGTGGAGGTGGATATGGTAAAGTTGGGCTGGTATCCCCTAGTAGCTCACCGGGATTGTAAACTTTGAAGGTATCCGCATTATTGTGTAGATTGGTCACCACGTTGGGAATAATCAGTACTTGCCCCTCAATAAGCTGTGGCGAGTCGGATAAACCATTGGCATCGGCAATTAAATACCATAGCGTTGAGTCACCCCATACCGCTAGGGCAACTTGTTGTAGAGTTTGGTCTGACGATACCACGGTATACGTTCCCGGTGTCTTAGCAGGATAATTATCGTTAATGGGTAAATAATTATAATCAAAGTCTGCTGAGGCCACCGGCCGTGCCCCCTGGCTAGTCACCGGACTAGCACCAATGTATTGGCTTTGATAACTATTAATAGTTGGTTCAGGACGTCGCAAGGCTGAACTGTCGCTATTATTATCTCGTGAGGCGAGTAAGCTAACGTAGTCGGTACGTGATGTGATATCGCCGGCACCGGCCCCACCGGCATCACCAATACCGTGGCCATTAAGGTAATAATAGTGTCTAGTTTTGGTCGAGGTTAACCCTGTTAATTCATCGCGCTGTAAAATCTTCCCTTCATGGTCTAATTTATAACGCAAATAGCGATCATCTGAACCACCTGACTCACCATCGACACCATAATCGTTGACTTCATATAAGTGTCCGTTGGCATCGTAATGAAAGTCAGAAAAACCCGGCTTCCATTCCGAGAAATAACCGGTCGTCTCAGCATCGGTTTTTATGGTGCGCTGTTTGGCGATATCCCAATATTCATATTGATAATCTGTAGTAATAATTGCACCACTTTGCGTTGTCTCAGTGGTATCAAGCACCCCCGTATTATCGTAAAAATATTCTGTAACGATATTATCGAGTTGATTGTTTTCCTCAACAATGCGGTTATCGTCATTGTAGCTATAACTAATGAAGCGTGTGCGATTACTGGGAACCGGGTTGAGTCCATGTTCACCGTACTCATAATAGTGGCTCACATTCCCAAACGCATCGTAGGTACGCTCAGCCCGTAGGTGCTCAACACCATTACTATCACGAATAATCGTTTTGGTTAAGAGGTTTTCTACGTTGTAGACATAACGCTCATTATTGGCAGTTTCACGGCGGCCTTTATTATCATAGCTAATCACTACCCCTTCATCCCCAGCAGTAATAATATATCCCTCACCTCTGTCCCATTGGTATCGTCCTTGTTCATCTAGCTCAATATTGCCATCCTCATCCACAACAAGCCCACTAAAGCTGCCTTTGGTGGTAGTAAAACGATTACGTTCATCGTATACATACCAATAGTCCTGATGCTGCACATCATTATTGACACCATCATGATAGCGTGCATACACGTGGCGCCGATTACCATTGGCATCGTATTCGTATTGAATATAATATTTCGGATCGTTTACTTTTTTTACTCGGTTTTGTTCATCGTATTCGATATCCGACCATTGATAATAAACTTGTCCTCCACTCGGGTCCGCTTTGCGATAGCCTTCAAAGGTACGGTTACCGTTTTCATCGTACTCGTACTTGGTATGGCTATTCACCCCATGGTCAATCACTTCTTTGAGGTAACCATTTAGATAATAAGTATAATCAATATGTTGCTCATGGTTATTGGTTTGTTCGATTAACCAACCTGCTTCATTGTAATCATAGGTATAGATTCGATCGCCTAAATCGATATGCTGCTCTAAACGACCAAAGTAATTTTTCGTATCGGATAAAGTACGGCCATCGGCATGGGTGGTAATAATTTGTGTACCACCGCTTTGGTCATCATAGATATAACGATAGGTAGTAACAATGTCACCATAACTCACGGTTTTACTGACGCGACCAATATCATCGTAGTAGGTATACTCTTCTTCACCACGGGTATTACGGTGCATAATACGTCGACCCGCCTCATCATACTCATAATAGTCATAGCGGGTTTGATTACCGAAAGATTCATCAGTAGGCCGGTCAATACGTTTTAGTTGATTCAGCCGATCGTAGCTATAGTAGTAAACCTCACTTGCATCAATCATGTAGGCACGGTTACCAAAACGCTCATATTCATAGCGTCGACGCGCGCCAATGGCATAAATCTCTTGTTTCAACAAGCCAGCATGATTATAGATCATGCTGGTATAACGAGGGGTGTACGCAAGACCTTGCTCTTGGTTAATCTGTTCGTTGAGAATATCATTGGCATCACGGGTACCCACATGACGCCCAACCGCATCATAGTAATAACGGGTTTCGGTGATTTGCTCATGCCGCTCATATCCATTTTCTAAGGTAACAGTGGTTTGCGGATCTTGTTTGCTAATTAAATTACCACGCTGATCGTATACAAATTGGGTGATATAACCACGACCGTCGATTTCTTGTATCACCTCGCCAAAGGCATTGTAACTTTGCTCGCGTACAATGTAGTTCGTCACAGGAGCACCCACAATAGGATCGGTTTGTAGTTGATATTGTAGTTTGGTATTCACCGTGAGGGTTTCATCGGTTAAGTCTAGCGTACCGCTAATATAATCGAGCTCAACCCCATCCCCATCGTAAATTTTATATTCATACTGATAAGCACCGGCGGGGTAACCCTCACGCGCTAAACTAAACCAGCCGTCAATCGGTGTACCAGCGATATTTTCTTGTCGACTTAAAGTAACTGGATTAGCCGGCTTGGTTTGTCCATCTTCCCACAACCATAGTTCAACGCTGCGGGCTTGTTGTGGGACACCGGTTAAGGTAAAAGTATCGGTCAGCTCTCTTGTAGAAACTAAGCGCCCTCCCGATGGACTATAGGAAGCACTTTCTGTTGCTATAAGAATTTCACCAAAACTTGTTTGCTGATAAATTCTAAGTGTATAAGTATCTCCCCAGTCACCATAATAATTAGAGCCCTCATAATAATCGACATAAGGAAAAGTCACATCGCCAGGATTTGGATGATCCCTAAAACCTGTCATTTCAAAATCATAACCACCATCATCCTCAAACACGAGCCTAAAATCACCATCACCTAATCCATAGTTCGCATTTTCTAAAACAATATCAAGTGTAAAGAAACTTTCATTATTCCAATTATAGTCATTATATACCTCAACTGATATCGTCCCTCCCTGCATTAAATCTAATGTACCACCAACAAACCCATTTGCCTCAACCCAGGTACCTTCTGCATCCGGTGGTGTCTCATGCCTAATCTCAAGCGGTGGTGAATACACTTGGATTTGTTGGTTTAACGCATCATAGACATTAATAGTACGCTGCACTTGGGTGGGTGATAAAAGGGCAATGTCACCATAATCCATTGTCTCTAAGTATGTGTCTGTGATACCCGATTGAATTTGGGTGGTCATGTTGCCATTGGCATCGTATAAATAGGCCCGGTATACCCCATCACCTTGGTTGGTTCTGGTTAAGCGCCCAGCCAGGTCGTATTCAAAGTATTCTTGATCTTGCCCATTGAGGCCTTTGCTAACAATGTCACCATGGGCATTATAGTTTGCATGGTAGGTAAAGTTCTTAGCGTCGGTAGTTTGGATTTGCCGATTCAGTTTGTCATAGCTGTACTTTGTTTCTGCAAACGGCTGGGTACCATCAGGGTTACGTCGCTGTGTATGGGAGACCACCACATTCCCGTTTAGATCATAATAATTTACCAGTACATTGCCTTCAGCATCAGTGCGCCGGATTAGGTTGCCATAATCATCATATTCAAACTGGGTGACTTTATCGTGCCCTTCGTTCTCACCAATGAGCCGCTCTTGGATGATATTACCCACAGCATCATAAACCAGAGCTGTGGCTTTACGGACCATGATTTGATCTTGGTCCTCATACTCGGGTGAGGATTCACGGATTTGCCGATTCAAGGCATCATACTGATAAAGGGTTTCACCTTGGTTTTGTGCATGGGCAATGCGAATGAGATTGCCCATGGCATCATAATCATAACCTGTGGTCAGCGCAGCAGTGTGTTGAGTGATGCTGCCGTTTTGTGCATCCACGGTAGCATAATCTGCACCCAGTACCGTTTCGGCGGTCATGCGGTTCATGGCGTCATAGCTATAGGTCATGATGCGATCATCACTATGGCCGGCGACATCGGCTTGCAATATGGCCACATCGGTTTGCGGTGTAAGGGTGGTCAATAGCGTGCTATTCAGCGCTTGAGCGTATTGGTGCTGTTGTACTTTGTTCGCATTAGCATCATAAGTCCATGTGGTGAGATAGCCAGCGGTATTGACTTGGGCAATACGATTATTCGTATTGTCATAGTAGTAATGGGTAGCATGACCATTGCGATCCACTTCTTTGACCACATTGCCATTGGCATCGTATTCATAGTGTTTGGTTAAGGCAGCATTGCTGATACCCAGCGCCGGCTCAGTCAGGGCTTGGCTTTGATCCGGGTGTTCCGTGGGGAATTGGTAGCTTAATACGGACTGGGTGGATTCACTGAGTAACTGATGGTTAGCATCATAAGTGTAGGTGGTTTCCCGATAATCGGTCATATCAAATCCACTGATGGTGCTTAAATCGGGCAAGGTGGTTTTATCTATTGATGCTACTAGTACATCAGCATAGGTACGCTTGGCAATCACATCGCCAGCTGGATTATAGGTAAAGGTATGCATATAGCCTTCGGCATCGATGCTAGCAATCCGTTGGTTATGTTGATCATAGTAATGATAGGTTTCATAACCTTCTGCATCGGTTTGCTTGATGAGGTTACCGAAGGCATTATAGTCTTGATAGGACACTGGCGAAGCTATCTGGGCGACTAATTGAGGTTGTCCATTCATCGTAACCGATAGTGAGTTTAATTCACCAGCAAAAAAATTAGTTATCTCACCATTGCCATCATAGGCTTTCATTTCATATTCAAGCGTTGTACTTGAATCAAGTTCGGTTGGCTTTGGAAACAAAAACTGACCTTGGCCTACCTTCAATAGGTCAACTTGTTTGATATTATCACTATCACCAACCGGCCAGTACCAAAGCCGCATAGACTCACTTTCAGCAGGCTGCCCAAAAACCTCTATAACTCCATTGCTTACTGAAGAAGAGCTAGCCATATCCCAATACGGACTACTATTATCGATCCAGTTTAGTTGCCCTGAATGCTGAGTAAGCACTATATCTCCCGACGGTGCTTCCTTAATAACAGAAACTGAAAAATTCGTATAAGGTACAAAGGACTGTTCAGTAAAAACATACTCAGAAAAAGACACACCCAAACTATCAAATTCAGCATGAACTGTGCTCACAACACCGACACTATTAAAAGGAGAATCATGAAATTCGAATTCAACTCGAATATCACCTTCACCTAGAACACTCAAATCATCCCATTGAAAGTCAAAATAATATCTTTCAATAAAATCTTCATCGAGCTGATTATGATGACGTTCAGTAAAACCAAACTCATATTGAAAAGAGCGATTACCCACTAAATTCATGCTACCCACATTTGTGGGAGTCACATACTCTGATGTTTGCACATCAGGGAGATAAGTGGTGATGAGATTATCGTGTTTATCATACACATAATGTGTTACTCGCTGCTCCGGTAAACCAACCGCCTCTATCTGTTGAACCCGATTGCCGTAGGCATCATGGGCAAACTGGTTGACGACCGGAATTTGTGTACCCGTACCATCATCGCGAGTTAATGGTAAGGTTTCCTGGATTTGATTTCCTACCGCATCATAGGCATAGGTAAACACATGGCCGTTTTTATTGGTATGCGTTAACACATTGTCTTGGGCATCATAACTAAACTGTTCGCTGTGCCCTTGCGCATCGGTGATCTGAGTGGTGCGGTTGAGCACATCGTATTGCGCGACCGTCTGTTGATCCTGGGCAGCCTCCCTCATCCAATAGGCGCCCGCGGGGATCGGATCACCACTATTAATGGCTACCGG
>CAZPAE010000088.1:0-453 GCA_964584455.1 uncultured Thioalkalispiraceae bacterium | reverse complement strand
CTTGGCTTTGATTGAGCGTGCCTTGCACCGCATTGGCGTACTTGATGGTCTCGATAACATTACCGCGTACATCATAAATGAGTTGGGTCACATACCCGGCCGGGTCCACTTGTAAAGTGGTGCGGTTCAGGGCATCAACATAAAAGTAACCGGTGTGGCCATTGGGATCCGTGGTCGTCATGATGTTACCAAAGGCATCGTAATCGGTTTGGGTGCGCCCGCCTAAGGGATCCACCGCCGCGGTTTTACGGTTCAGCGCATCAAATTCTTGGGTAGTGGTGTATAACGCTTTGAGTGTCGCTTGGTCTGCTTGGCTTAACGCCGCCGCACTGGTGGCATAGGTTAACCGTGCCCGTTCAGCTTGGGCCCACGCACTATCGCTTGTGGCTAATTCGATACCCCGTGGATCGACAATGTGGGTTTGATTGCAAAAGACATCGTATGCATATTCAT
>CAZPAE010000087.1:0-8414 GCA_964584455.1 uncultured Thioalkalispiraceae bacterium | reverse complement strand
ATACTCAGATTACGACAAAATTGACTAAAATAATGATAACTAGATCTGTAAGGGAGAGCCTATGAAACAATACCTCGATTTGATGCGCCATATTCGTCAGCACGGGGTGAAAAAGACCGATCGTACGGGTACCGGTACCTTAAGTGTGTTCGGCTACCAAATGCGGTTTGATTTGCAGCAAGGCTTTCCTTTGGTGACAACAAAGAAGTGTCACCTGCGTTCTATCATTCATGAGCTGCTCTGGTTTTTAAAGGGCGATACCAATGTGAATTATCTCAAGCAAAATGGCGTCAGTATTTGGGATGAGTGGGCTGATCCCAATGGTGAGCTGGGGCCAGTGTATGGTGCACAGTGGCGATCTTGGGCCAGTGCTGATGGACAGACGATTGATCAGATTAGTGATGTGATTGAGCAAATTAACACCAGCCCTGATTCACGGCGTCTTATTGTGAGTGCTTGGAATGTGGGCGAAATCGAGCAAATGGCGTTACCGCCTTGTCATGCGTTTTTCCAGTTTTATGTGGCTAATGACAAGCTCTCATGCCAATTATATCAACGCAGTGCCGATGTCTTTTTAGGCGTGCCATTTAATATTGCTTCTTATGCGTTGTTGACCATGATGGTGGCGCAAGTGACGGGTTTACAGCCTGGCGAGTTCGTACATACTTTAGGTGATGCACACTTGTACACTAATCATTTGGAGCAGGCCGATGAACAACTCAGCCGCACACCTTTACCCTTACCGCAAATGAAGATTAACCCGGCCATAAGCAACATTTTTGATTTTGTGTACGACGATTTTCATTTAGCGGATTATCAGTTCCACCCACACATTAAAGCGCCAGTGGCGGTGTGATGATGCAAATTTCACTGATTGCGGCCATGACCCCTGATCGCGTGATTGGCATTGAAAACCGTTTACCGTGGAAGCTTCCCGCTGATATGCGCTGGTTTCGACAAAACACCTTGGGTAAGCCTATTGTCATGGGGCGTAAAACCTTTGAATCATTTGGTGCTAAGCCTTTACCCGAACGGCACAACATTGTTTTAACCCGTGATCCTGAATATCAAGCCGAGGGTGTCAGTGTAGTCCATGATGTGGAGCAGGCTATCGCTGCTGCCGGCGATGTTGACGAAGTGATGATTATTGGCGGTGCGAGTTTTTACGAGCAGATGTTGCCGCGGGCAGATAAGCTGTACTTAACTTTAGTGAGTGCGGATATTGCGGGTGATGCCGAATTTCCTGACTACAAGATGCTAAATTGGCGGGTTCTTGAACAGACTTTTTTTGAGAAAGATGATAAAAATCCCCATGCAATGCAGTTTATGGTCCTCGAGCGACAGGGATGAGCTATACTCAGCTAATACATTACAAGAAGTAATGTATTTAATGACAATCACCATCGTGTGTTGAGAAATGGAGAAAGTGTTATGCCCATCAAGCAATTGGATAATTTGATTCGCCAAGTGGTGCATGCATCGCGTGTGCAATCAGTTGATCGCCGCTGTGGCGCAGACCGTCGCCAAGTGCGTGATCGTCGTAGTTTGCGGCGTGAAGCACCCGGTTTAGAGCGGCGTGGAAGGAAAGATCGTCGGCTTGAGGGCGATCAAGGATTGGTTAGCCACTAAGTTATTTCTGCTCTATAAAGTCCAGTGGGTTTTGTGCTCCGGGGCAGTCGATATGCTGATACGCAATGGTATCTTTATCAATGCGTAAGGCGCTTAGTCGGCCTCCCCAAACACATCCACTATCGAGGGCATAAAGACCAGGAGCGCTATAGGTTCCTAGTGTTGACCAGTGGCCGAATAAAATCGTCACATTGTGGTGCTGGCGTTGTTCGAGCTCAAACCAAGGCAGATAACGGGCTTTTTGTTGGTCTGGCGCCCCTTTCTCTGATAACACCAGCTTCCCATCCGGGCTGCAAAATCGAATCCGAGTAAAGCTATTGCAAATAAAACGCAACCGGTCCCAGCCATCTAGCTGATCCGACCACATATCCGGTTGATCACCATACATAACATGTAAAAAGTCTTGGTAATGATCACTTTGTAATACGCTTTCTAATTCTTGGGCATATTGCTGAGCTTGTTGTGGTTCCCATTGAGGGGCAAGGCCGGCATGTACCAGCATCATATTGTGTTGTTGATCGTAATGCAGTAGTGGCCGGTGACGTAACCAAGTAATTAATTCTTGTCGATCCGCTGCGTCCAGTATGGCTTGCAAGCTACCGTCTTTATCTTTTTTCACTCCCGCATCTAGCGCCAATAGGTGTAAGTCATGATTACCTAACACGCTAATAGCACAGTCGCCTAAGGATTTTACAAAGCGTAATACTTCCAGTGATTGTGGTCCGCGGTTCACTAAGTCGCCACAAAACCATAAGGTGTCATGCGTAGGATCAAATTGAAGCTTGGCTAATAGGCGTTGCAAATCATCATAACAACCTTGTACATCGCCAATGGCATAAATAGGCATAGAGGTTTAATCTCGTTTTTCTAGTGTGATATAGCGAAACCAACCATTCAACAAAGCGGGTTCGTCACTTAATGGGGTTAACCCTTCCACTTGCTGTAATACCTGTTCGAAAACCACATCAGTTCGTGTGGCAATATAGCGCATAAGGAGATTAATTAATCGACGTGTAGGTGCCCATTTTCCAGGCCGAATAAATTTATCTAGGATCAAAATCTGCCCGCCGGGTTTGGTGACACGGGCCGCTTCACGTAAGACGTTAACAGGTTCGGGCACCACCGCGAGAATGAGGTGTAATATCGTTGTATCAAACTGTTGGTCAGCATAGGGCATGGCCATGGCATTACCGCGTTGTAATGTAATTCGTTGATTAGCTCCTATGCGTCGTTCAGCACGGCGTAGCATCTGCGGGGTTAAATCTAACCCAGTATATTGGTGATGATCAGGCAAATAAGCAAAGTCGAGTCCGGTACCGACCCCGGCGAGCAGAATGTTTTGCTCAGTTGAAGTAGAAATGCGTTTTAAGCTATGGCGTCGCAACGGGGCAGTTGCACCTGCAACCACCCAGTCATAGATGGGTGCAAGTAATGCATAGCTATAACGTAAAATCATGTTTAGCCTAGTGAATTGACATCCACACTAGTGCAATTTATAAGGCATCGAAAGAGTGAAGGGAGCAATTGGGCATTCAAATTCATTACCATCATCAGCGATCATTTGATAACTACCTTGCATACTGCCTACTGGGGTTTCGAGCATTGTACCACTTGTGTATTCAAACCCTTCCCCTGGTTTCAGGTGCGGCTGTTCGCCAACGACCCCTTCACCACGTACTTCCTGTGTTTTACCATCAGCATCGGTAATGATCCAATGGCGGCTCAATAGTTTAGCAGGGATAGAGCCTTCGTTTTTAATGGTAATGGTATAGGCAAAGGCATAGCGTTGGTTGTCGGGATCAGATTGTTCCGGGATGTAAGCGGTTTCAACGCTAACAGTAGTATTGTATGGATGCGGTTCTTGCATAATGGGCCTAATCAGTAACGAAAACGAACCCTAGTTTACTCTGAGTGAGCGCGTAGGTAAATTCGGCTTATGGTGAACCTTGGGCCCGCGTTTCTCGATGTTGAGAGACGTATTCAACCGCTGCGGTGATGGCTTTGTGTACTTCATAGTCCATTTGTTCGCGTTCTTGGCGCGTCATGTAATACACCATATCCACATCATGTTTCACATAACGTGCGGGTAACTGGTTTAATGCAACGCAGGCAACGTCTTCCAGAAAAGTCGGTTCTGTTTCGATAAATTGTGCTGCGCACATGTCGTTAATGCGCTGTATGACCAACACTTCATAATAATTGTGAATGGTATCAAAGGACATACTGTCTCCTTGTCATCATTAGGGCTATTAGCGGGATAACTATAGGGTAGTGCGCAAGACCCAGGTTGGGGTTTCGGCAGCATCAATGAGCCCTTTGGTTTGCAGCCAATGCCGTGTTTCTTGGGCATCTTCCTCAAACCATCGCTGGGCGCAGCCCAGTCGAAAACTGTATCCCCATAGATCCATATCGGCCATCATGCGGGATTTATTTAGTGGGGGGAGGTGGTCAGCTAATAAAATTTGTAAATAGCAGACCGCATTTTCCTCGTCATAGTCACCGCCAGCGTTAGTATGTAGGTGCTCACGGCGCTGTGGGTCCATGCAGATATAATGACATGCCTCATGGAGTAGTGAATGGGCTGGGGTATCAGCACGCACATAAAGACGGTTTTCGATTAAGCCAGCTTCTTCATCTCCCCAAAAACTACCTGGGATGGTTTGTTGGTCAGTGACATATTCGATATCTAATTGATAACGATTGAGTAATTGCGTTAAGCCAGCGGGATCGAGGTCGGCAACACGCACCACATCTGAATGTGGATTATGGCGCGCTGTATTGCTGGATGATTCGGACACGGTCGCCTGGATAGATAAGGTCAGGGTTTTTGATTTTACTCAATTTAGCCAGTTCAGGGTAGCGGAATGGATCATTCACATATCGAATGGCAATGTGCCACAGCGTATCACCTTTCACCACAATATGGATAATTTCACGATTAATCGGGGATAAAGATTTCGAGGTTGTAGGTGGTGGTGTGACCTCATTTGTTGTTTCAGTGGTTTTCTCAACCACTGGCGTGGTAGTTAGCTCCGGCTGTTGGGACGAATCGCTACTAGTTGATGGAGACACGATGGCTGTATCGGAAACTTCTGGTTGTGTTGGGGTATGCAAGATAATCGTTACACCTTCACTATCTTTTTCTATTTGCGCACGATAACCATCAGGCTCTGTGGTTTCGCTGCTAGCGATGTTATCTGTTGAGGGCGGTTCAATATTCGTGTTGTCGATGACACGGGGTTCTTCTGTTGTTACGACATCATCTTGTTCGATGTGGGTGTTTACCGATAATGGGGATTCTTGTTTTGATGGAGGCGCATAAGCTGCAACATCAAATCGAGGTTTGTTGCTGCTGATTTTGGTCGTGGTAGAAGGCAACAAAACAAAATAACCCAACCCACCTAACATGATAAATGTGAATAGTATTACCCAAGGCCAGCGTGTTGGTGAGGACTTTGTTGCTGGTATTGCTTGGCGGGGCTGTCGTGTTGATGTGCTCTTTGTGTTGGGCTTTTCAACAGCAGTATTCGCCTTAGCGGATGTGATGGGTGTTGTCCTACGAGCACTTGTTGATTGAGTATTTGATGCGGGCTGTGCAGATGACGAATAAGTGTTTTTTTGTTCGTGACGTATGGTTTGTTTTGGTGCTGGCGATGTTGATGCTTGTTCTGCAGAATAGACTTTTTTCGTGGTATTGATTCTCGGTGTCGATTCAAGGGGGGTGGTGGCACTGTGGTGCTCTGTTTTTGTTTGTTCTGGTGTGGTTAAGCTTTTAGGTGTCACTGGCTTATTTGTTGTTACTGAAGGCGATGTTGTATCGGTTAATGGTTTGGCATTTAGTTTATGATCGTTTTTAACTGATGCCTTGGTACGATCATCGGTTGATGATGTTTTTGTTGATGTAGTAACCGCTGTTGTTTGTTTGTCATGCTGTTGGGGCTGATGTAATGGTGTGTCTTGCGTTTGTTTAACTTGAGTTGTTGATTCGTCAGTTGTCGGTATGTTACTTGATGTTTTATTTTCTTTTGTTTCACTAGATGGGTTTGAATTGAGCACAGTTGGTTTGTTGACAGAAGTATGTTGTTTATCCGCTATTGTTTGTTCAGTTTCGGCTTGGGTTAATTGTTCGATATAGCTACGTAGGTAACCGTGGTCCGGTATGGTATATAGCAGTCCAAATTCAGCATACAGGTGAATCTTTTCGTTAAACAACAGCGTTTTGCTAAAAATGCCACGCGGTAAATGAGCTGGTAATGCGCCCCAACCTTGTTTGGGTATTTCGATCACTTCAATGATTTTATCTACCCAGAAACCGGCATAACCTGTATCTACCTGAGTAATGACAATATGACCTGGGTCTTGCCATTGTGACTCGTCAACACCGAATTTATAACGTAAATCAAATGCGCTGACGATATGACTATCGTAGCGAAAGATACCAGGATTTCCCTGATAGCTGCCTGGTGGACGCGTCAATTTGGGTGGGGGAATAATACTGATAATCGGTAATGATGGCGCGCAGCATAGCACCGGACCAACCCGGAACAGCAACAGAGATGTCTGATCAGGCTGTACCACCATATTCACTTACACTAAATGTTATATATAAGTGTGTATCGTCTGTTTATTCGGATCATTTATAGTGCTGCGAGTATGGGATTCGCTATTTTGGGCGCAAAATATAGGAATTAAGCGGCAATATGTCGGCTAATTTGTACAAATTGGGTTAAGTCGAGGGTTTCGGGACGAGCGCTGGGATCAATATCCAATGTGGCAAAATCCGTATCCGACAGCCACTCTTTTAGACTATTTCTAAGGGTTTTACGGCGCTATGAAAAAGCCTGTTTGACGATTTGAGATAGGAGATTGGCATCACAGCGTTCACGATTGTGGTGAGGACGTAAACGAATAATCGCCGAGTCAACTTTAGGTTTAGGGTGAAAAGCACCGGGCCCAATCGTAAACAAATATTCGGCTTCACAGTAAAACTGAGACATGATGCTTAAACGCCCGTAAGTTTTGCTACCGGGCTGCGCCACAATACGTTCGACCACTTCTTTTTGCAGCATAAAATGCATATCCTCAATGCAGCTACTGTGTTTGAAAAAGTGAAATAAAAGTGGAGTGGAAATGTTATAAGGCAAATTTCCCACTAAACGAATGCTGTGCTCTTTCGTGAGTGTACACAAATCTGTTTTTAGCGCATCGGTATGATGTAGGGTAAGCTTAGACAGTGCTTGTTCTTTCCACCATTGGACCAAATCGTTATCTATTTCAATAACATGTAAATGGTCCAGTTGTTCAAGTAATGGCTGGGTGAGGGCACCTTGCCCAGGGCCAATTTCAACCATTGTATCGTTAGCTTGAGGCGCAATGGCGTGGATAATTTTATGAATAATATTTTTATCGTGTAGAAAGTTTTGGCCAAACCGCTTTCTTGGCTGATGATTTAAAGGTTTGTGTGTCATCTGAAATATATCGACTAAAAATACCTAATAAGAACCGCATATATGTTTATTACTTTGTTGCTGAATCATATCATTTGTTGTCATCCACCATGTAGTGGGCATATAAAATATTTTCCATTCCTTTCTGACGTATAGATTGGGCATGGTGCTGATGTCATTCAATGCATTAGTGTTTCAGCTGGCATGGTTTAAACAAGGCGTTGTCGTATTTATTTGAGCATAGCAATGCATTTGGGCTGTGTATCGAGGCCTATGCGGATGGGTTCAAAAGAAATAATTATAGAATAATAGGTATTGACTATTAATAAATAAGGTATAAACGATTTCAACAATTAGTTGTCTCGCGTTAGATTTATTGCAAGTCCTCGATGAAAAAGATGATGACATGTGATGATTATCAAAAGGAGATAACAAAATGTCTGAAAAAAAATGCCCATTTCACCATACAGGCGGTCGCGGTACATCAAATCGCGATTGGTGGCCGAATCAACTACGTTTAGATATTTTGCGTCAGCACTCGGCAAAGTCTAGCCCCATGGACGATGGATATCGTTACGCTGAAGCGTTTAAACGTCTCGACCTTGAGGCCGTGAAACAAGATTTGCGTAAACTAATGACGGATTCACAAGATTGGTGGCCCGCCGACTTTGGCCACTACGGACCTTTATTTGTGCGAATGGCCTGGCACAGTGCAGGTACTTATCGTACCAGCGATGGTCGTGGTGGTGGCGGTACTGGTAACCAACGTTTTGCACCGGTAAATAGTTGGCCTGATAACGTGAACCTGGATAAGGCGCGCAGACTCATTTGGCCGATTAAGCAAAAATATGGGCAGAAAATTTCTTGGGCCGATCTGATCATTCTCACGGGTAATGTTGCACTGGAATCCATGGGTTTTAAAACATTTGGTTTTGCTGGTGGACGTGAGGATATTTGGGAGCCAGAGAAAGATATCTACTGGGGCATGGAAGATACCTGGCTAGATGATAAACGTTTCTCTGGTGATCATGATGAATTAGAAACGCCATTGGCCGCGGTGCAGATGGGGCTCATTTATGTCAATCCTGAGGGGCCAAGGGGCAACCCCGATCCGCTAGCCGCAGCCAAAGATATACGCGAAACCTTTGCGCGTATGGCGATGAACGATGAAGAGACCGTTGCTTTGATTGCCGGTGGTCATACTTTTGGTAAGACTCATGGTGCAGGTGATGCTGCTTTAGTAGGGCCAGAGCCGGAAGCTGCTTCCATTGAAGCACAGGGGCTGGGTTGGAAGAGTAGTTTTGGCTCAGGTAAAGCGGGAGATACCATTAGTAGTGG
>CAZPAE010000086.1:0-8425 GCA_964584455.1 uncultured Thioalkalispiraceae bacterium | reverse complement strand
TCGAGTAAGCCACCACTAAGGTTTAGCTGGTGCTGAATAAAAATCGATGTATCTATAGTAATAGCATCGTAATTTTCCATAGTTGGACCTAGTTTTTTACAAAACCAATAAAAAATTAGCCAAGAGATCCTATTCTGGAGTCTGCTAATAGATCTTTCAATACCTAATGAATAGAGTTTGTTTTATAGGTTATATATTTACCGATTGGCTTACCAACTCTTTATTGCTTACTAATGTATGTTAGCTCTTAGGCAAATAATCCAGTACGTCAGGGTCGGTACCCAGTTGGGTGTAGCGGCGGTAAAGCATGATGCAGCTAATAATAATGAGCGCGATGCCAATGCCGAAGGTCGCCAGGTGATGGACGAGAGCCATTAATAGAATGCTGGCGGCAATAACCGCGATGGGAAGGGTTTCGAATATGGGCTGGGTGAACATGGCTGTCTCCTTGTAAACTGTGCACTAGTACACATTTAAAATGCCAACTTCATCACACTTTTACAGTTATAGTGCCCCAGCGATCGGTTGTCAATAGGCGAATAATTGCTTTATTTACAATAAGTTATCAGGGTAAGTTTAGAGGGGATCAGAGAAAAACCACCTAACTATCGATAATAAGTGATTTGGCTCAATCTATTCGAGGATTTCGCGCCAATAAATAATGCGATCGTCGCCGCGGAATTGACCAAAGGTGGCGATGCCTTCCACGTGCAGCAAGTAAGGGTGTACGCTGGTATCGGTGTTGAAGGGGAATAAGAAAGGGATGGTGTAGTTACCACCGTCGCCGCAGCCATCACAGAACAGTCGCCAGCCGGCGCTGTGGTCGCTGGTATCCGGTACATGTACTCGAGCATAGCTGGGGGCGCTGCCATCGTCATCAAAATCAAAAATACCGGAGCTGGTAGCGGCACTGGCCCGTTGATAATAGCCCAAGCCGTCGCCGCCGGTGGTTTCCCCTAGTGCGGTGCCACTGGGTGGGTTGATGTTGTAAAGCGAACAGCTGTCCGCCGTATTATGTAGCCACTGGGTACAACTGCCACTGCTCACGGCATTACAGTATTCGGTTTTGGCATACATATCTAAACCCACATCCGTTTGGTTGGTACCAAAGGCGTTTTCAGAAAATAGGCGACCAAAGTAGAGGATAGTATTACCCAGGTCACGATAAGCATTACCGCCTATGCTCAAGTCAGTACTATCAATTAACACACCATCGGTATCTACTGGGTTAAAGCCCACATGCATATCACTGAAAGGGGTTTCTGCGGTATAGCCTGGCGCACTACCACTGCGATCGATTTGCATCACACTGCTTAGCGTCGCTTGGCCATTGGTAAAGCTGCCAGTACTGCTAGCGGTGTTAATGTTCAGCCGCGTGTTTAAGTTAGTGGGTGTACCACTAGGGTTATTGGCAGCGGCAAAGTTCCACTTACCAGATTCATTGGCCACCGTGGTATCTTCACTAAAGGGGCTGCTGAATTTACTCCAGCTACCGCTATAGTTTTGTGTAATACCCGATGAAGCACAACCACTGCCAAAGTTTTGTGCGCTCATGGGAATGCTTAAGGTAAAGTCTTCATCTAAGTAATTAAAGTTATCGGTACAGGTACTGGCTGTATTGGCATCGGTACGATTAGTCAGCGTAGGGGTACCAATACAAAAGTGTGAAGGATAAAAGCGGCCAATGTTATCGCTGGTGTTTAAGGTGGTATTACCAATGGTTTCACCAAAGTAGCCGCTCCCTGGTAATGCGGCGGTAAAGGTAAACGCCCCCACTTCACTGACCGCTTGGGTGCTGATGGTGTGCTCACCATTATCTGCCGCGACAATATCAAAACTACTCACCGCTAAGCTACCTTGTGCAATAGCCGGGGCTACATTGGTATGGGTGAGGGTTAAGTTGCTTAATTGGAAGTTCGGCGTCACGCTGTTATCTGCACAGGCACCACGTACTTTTAAATTAAACGCTTCATTAGCCCGCACAAAAGCAGAACACGTGGCCGATGCTGCAGGACAACTGGCATTGGTATCATCACTGAATACATAGAGCTTATGCGGTTTGGTCACAAAGGTCGTGGCACCATTCATGCTTAAGCCAGCATCCCCTGTTCCCGCAGAGCCGGTATATAAACTGTTTAAAGTAATTTGCCCGGCATCGGGATAGGTAATGGTAAAGGTGGCTTGGCCATTACTATCAAAGCTAATCGGCACGGTTTGGCTAGTGCTGTTATCAATCGGCGTGTAGTTAGTGCTATTGTAATTCAGGGTTAAGTCTTGTGTACCGGTGCTGGGGTTAGCATAGGCTAGTGAAAATACCACGTTGCGAGTTTGGCCTACAAAGGTAGGCACACAGGCTTGCGAGGTATCATCACTGCGTACCGCGCTAATAGTGATATTATTCGATGTGGTACAAGAGGTTTGCGTAGGTATCGTATAAATAAAGCCGGTATCGTAATAGGTTAAGCTACAGCTGGTACTGCTGGTGGCGGTGTTTAAACATTGGATACCATTGTTGGGGCTTGGTGACGGTGTGCTAATGCCTAAGGTCACTGCTCCCGCGCTGGTGCGTTGTAATACAAAGTCTGTTGAGCCACCACTAACGGTTTGCGTGTCACCACCGGTCCAGCCTGAAGGGGTGAGTGTTACGGTGACATCCCCGGTGTATTCGGTGCTGCAACTGCTATTTAAACACGCACGAACCGTTACCGTTTCTGGTTCACAGGTGAGTGCGGTACCATCGTGTTCAATACGTAGATGATCGAATGTCACCGGGCAGGCGCGGGTTAAGTTCATTACATTGGTAATATCCGCAGCATTCATAGCACGGCCATAAACCCGCACTTCATCAATGCTACCATCAAAGCGCCAATTGGCAACGGCTTCACTGCCAGCACTATTATTTTCTCCACCAATACTAGCCGCACCACTATCGGTACCCCAAGTACCGGTATACGATTGCGCACTGGTAACGGCTACGCCGTTAACAAAGATTTGCCGCGTATTGGCAGTAGCATTGTGTACGATCGCCACGTGATACCATGTACCTGCGGTAATCACCGCACCCGTGTCTAAACTGACGGGGCTAATATTGCGTGAGAAAAAACGTAAGCGCCCATTACCGCCATCGCCTAAACTAAACGCATAGCCACCGCTATTGTTTTGATCATCAGCAAAAATACGTTGATCGTTGCCAATGTCATTGGCGTTGATCCAAGCGGTAAAGGTAAAGCTATCAGTTAAGTTGGGGAAGTTATTTAACGCAACATAATCATTGCTACCATCAAAGCTACCGTAATAACACGTACCGGGATTGGTACTAATGGCCGGATTACTAATTGAGGTTGTTGCACCGTTGGCACTGGTACCATGATAGCCATTGCCTGAGGCATCGGTGACTTCATTGGCAGTACCATCCCAGGCGGTTTCATCCATATTCCACGCTGCCAATAAACATTCATGAGTTTGGTTCATGTCGGTGGTGATCTGTGTGTTAGATAATACATCGCTATAGATGCGTACTTCGTCTATCAGGCCATCGGCATTGTTGGTGGTATAGTTGCCACCACTGACACCACTAGTGCGGTTGTCACCTACATATAAGGTATTTAAGCTACCTAGTGCATTGCTTAAACTAAACGGTGCATTGGTATTACCCCGGTTAGTGGCTTGGCGTGTACCGTTAACATACACTTGCATCCAGTCGGCATCGTTCACCACATCCCAGGTGATCGCAATGTGATGCCAGGTATTACTGGTTAAAAAGTTAGTGGGGGATTGAACGGCCAGATCCACATCGTTACTGGCTTCCAGTCGAAAATAAATCCTGCCAAAGCGTTGCGTCACAAAGAAGTATTTATCTGAACTACTACCACCAAGGTTCGAAGAGGCATCGACTAACATAGTGTTAGCGGAAGTCCAGTTCGAGTCACTGTTATACCAAAAGCTAATCGTGCCTCGATTACCAATGCTATTCACATCAACACCGGTGTTCACACTATTACCATTAGAGCGAAAATTACCACCACGACAAATATAACCCGGGCTAATGGTTTGTGCGGAGCCCACCCGTGAACCGTGATTATTGTTACCACTGGTATCCAGTACTTCATTGGCGGTACCATTCCAGCTTAATTCATCAAACGCATAATAGGCCATGGCAGTGGGGGTATGGGTGACAAAACGAATCGCCGTATTTTGTAGCGCAGTGGCGGAGGTATATTCATGCATTTGATAGTCATTGTTGGAGAATTGCCAACCAATTTGTGCCTGACCCAATGTAGCGTTGGTAATGCTGCCGTATTGGTAAACGAATTCACCTGACTCATACAAAATAATTTGTAAGTTAAAGCTACTACCACCGGCAGACCATTCCGGTACGTTGGTCCATGTCACCACAAAAGAACGATTAGGTGAGGTCCCTAAGCTGGCATAACGCACATTCCCCCCAGCACTGGGGTCTAAGTCGCCGCCATAAATTCGCATGGTGGTATTCAGGCGTGAGTCGGGCATGGGATAAGGATAAGTGCGCGGTGGACCGCTACTTTGTGTGCCATAGCCACAGTAAGTATTGTTATTAAACTGGATGCGTCCATTGGACATAATCCGCACGTTAGTGTAATTGCCGGTCGCAAATGGGAAGGTAAAACCCAGGGCGAGGTTTGCAGTAATATCATCATCGGTGGCGGCAGAGGTGCCACTACAAGCATTGACCCCTGAGGCGGCTGTCCAGCTCACGTTGGTGTGCGCACTGGGATCAACCCAGCTATAGGTTTCGCTGGTGGAAGTATAGGTGGCCGCCCATAGTGGCAAGGCTGCGCTGAATAAGCACAGTAAACCCAGTGTGCGAAATAATAATCTAGTCAATCCTGTTGGCATGGTGTGATGCCATGGGTGTTGTTATTAAATAGCGTATCGGTTCTTGGGTACATAGACTTAAATATTCTGTGCTTGTTTGTGCGCAATTTAATCTGCTTTTTCAGTCACTTAGGGTGTCGCAGCCAGAACTTGTACTTGCCGCGTTGCCGCCAGATCACCTGCACTGCATACCCCAGTGCTGGTGATGGTGTAATAGGTTTTGCTGGCAATGGTTTGGCTGCTGCACTGGGCGCTAGAGGTGCAATTGGCTAAGCCGGTGCTACTGTGGTTAATGCTGCTGTAATTGGCCGGGCAATTGGCGGCGGCCCCATTGAGTGGAAATAATTGATTCATGGCGGCTTGGGCGCCGGACTCAGCCGCATAAAAGGCGCGGGTGGACAGTACTTCGTTACTGACCCCAGTCATACCGGATTGCATAATGGATACCGCAGCAGCAGCAATTAGGCTCATGATCACCAAAATGAAAATGGCGATGGGTAAGCTAAAGCCATGCTGTCGACGTTTACATAACATTACGTACTTGCACCTCGTGATATAAACGAATCCAATCCCCTTGAATTAAAAATCGAAAGTCCAAAGCAATAATCCCGTTACGCTGTAATGTTCCTGCACTGTAACTAAACGGTATCACGGTAGTGCTGTTATCGCTGGTTTGAATATTCTGTGCCACTAATTGTGCTGTGGCTGTGGGTGGTGTGCTTTGTGAGCTACTTAAACTATAACCACGATACCGATTTAAGTTGGTGCCGACTACGCAATAGCTCACCGGATCGTTAACAATATAAAACCGTTGTTGCGGTGCATGACGATTGAATTGAAAGCTACTGCCCAATGTCACAGTGGCGGTTGGACTACCGGTTTTATTGGCATAGCTAACAATGGGGCCAGGGTTATTAGCCGCGTATAAATCGGTAATACTATAAGGGTACACCACTACATAGGCATTGCCAGTAAAGCTTGGTAAGCTAAAGTCTAAAGCCGTAAATGTGGTGGCAGCGCTATCCACGGGCAGCGTTAAATAAGCTGAGCCGCTTAAGATAGGCAAAAACTCAATGCAATTATTTTGTATGCGAATGCTATTAGGTAAAGCGGTACGTAGTTCACGTGCTAAGCGTTCCACGGTAACTCTGCCTAAAGCCGTGAGCTGATCACGCCGGGCAACGTCACTGTAGGCGGTGACACTGTTAGTGATATAAACCGCGGTACCGGCCATTAATATACCGAGGATGACAATAATGACAACAAGTTCAACTAAGTTAAAACCGCGCTGTCGTTGTAATCGCAACATTAGAAGTTCACCCGATACATGCTAACGGGGACTGTATTGCCTAGCGGTGTGGTAACGCTAACGGTAATCCGCTTAGCATGACGATTATTACTTAAACCGATTTCACTACCAGCATAGCTAACTGAGACTTGTACCCGATAGCCACCATATATACTACCCATAGCAGTTAAGCTACCAGTGGCAATGGATTGGGGTGGTTGTTCATTTAAACCATGATAGTCATCCACATCATCATAAAATAAACGACTGGCCTCGCTATCACTACCCATGCTAGCACTACAGGTGAGCGCGTTATTATCGGTTGAGTCACAACGGGGAATACCGCCCTGCCCGCTACGCTCATCAAAACGTTTTGCCAGGATTTCATCTAAATAGGTTTGGGCTAATTCCATGGCGCGGGTTTGCACTAAGCCTTCCGGGCTTTGACGTACAGTTTGATTAATCACTAAGGTGACACCAGTCAGAGAGACGGATAGCACGACGATCACCACGATCATTTCCACTAAGGTGTAGCCTTTATTAACAACCATAGGCATATCCCGTTGTTTCCACACACACTTGTCGTGAACCTGGGCTGATACTAATGACTTGTTGGCTGGTTAAGGTAGTATTGCCGGTTTTTTCGAAACTGATGGTGCTGTTGGTGAGTGTAATACTACTATCAATGCTCACATCAATGGTTTGAGTACCGCTCTCGCTATATTGAATCCGAATGCGATTGTTGGCACTGTCGGTTTGCAGTTGTACATTAGCCGTGAGGGGTTTCACCATAGCCAGCTGTTGGGCTTGGCGTAATGCGCTAATTAATTGGTCTTCTACGGTACGGGTATCAAAATTGGTGGAATCTAAAAAGCGCGGCACAATGGTGACAGCAAGCAAGCCAAGGATGAGAATTACCGTGACCAGCTCGACCAATGTAAACCCTGTTTGTGCTACCCGTGCATGCATAAGCGATCAGTTTTAGTTTAGTTTAAATAGAAAAGGCGGCCGAAGCCGCCTTTTATCTATTTTCTAAGCTGGATTAGCAACCGCTGTCATCTACAGATACTGGATCGCCAGTGGCATCGGCATCATAGGTCACGCGGCATGTTGTGCCACCGCCATTGTCAGGAACATAGGTAGACCCTGCTGTTGCATGGGTAACTGTATAGCCATCGGGGTTGGGCATGGCAGCTTCAATACCGCCCGTAGCTTGGGTGGGTCGGCCGCCTAAACCGGCGTTATTATCTTCATCTAATACGGTAACCGTTTGGCCTTCCATGACGACACTAGTCGCTGATGTGCTGCCGTTAACCACATACTGGGCTTTGGCCAGTGCTACGGCAGAACGTAGCCCACCGGCTACCCCATTTAAACTAGAAATACGTGCATTTTCTGTTACGTCGATGAACCGTGGTAATGCTGCCGCTGCTAATAGCCCTAATATGACAATCACAACCACCAATTCAACAAGGGTAAAACCACTTTGTTTATTCATGTTACCGTACCTCTAATATTATTTGTTACCAGATGCTTCCTTGAGGTAATCATCTGGGTCCATTGGTTTGGTACGCCAATGGTATTGAGTTAAAGGCGTTAGTCGTAAACCTCTAAAACTATCGCCCTGATCAAATTGAGCATTACCATTAATATCGTCATACACCGCTAAGATCTTGAATTTTGCAACCCCTCTTTTACTGTTATCACTGTCAAAGTATTCGACGTTGGAAGCGTGGTAATACAGGGTGCGTGTTCTCGCGTGGTACCACCAATAAGGCTTTGCTTCATTGCTTGGGGGCTCACTGTAACTACCAAGATAATTCACCGGTGTCTCAGCCAATAAGCCCATGGGATTGGTTTCGATATAACGTCGCAGTCCGGCGATATTATCCTTGGCAATATGCTCACTAATAGTAAGAGAAATAGCACTTTGCAAATGGCCGATGATTTGTTGCATAGAGGCACGTTCTGCCTGGACTTGCAGTTTAGCCAGTCGGTCAAAGCCCAGTGTCATCAAAAAACTAATGATGATAATGACAATCACCAGCTCTAATAGGGTAAAGCCTTGTTGTTTTGATAGCTGGTGGGGTAATGGTCGCGGCATGATGAGTCCACCTAATGCACGACGTTGCTCAGTTCCCATAATGGCAAGAACACACCCAATGCCAACATAAAAACCAATGCACCCACAATAATGATTAAAATCGGTTCGATAGCGCTGCTGAGGTTTTTGAGTTTGTAGTCCACTTCACGATCGTAATAGTGGGCCACGTTTTCGAGCAT
>CAZPAE010000085.1:0-8449 GCA_964584455.1 uncultured Thioalkalispiraceae bacterium | reverse complement strand
ACTAGATTATGAGAAGACATTTAATGCGTTGCAAAAAATTAGGCTAGATGAGTCTACTGCGGGGATAAAAATTCATGCTACAGGTCAACCGGTTTTAATCGGTTGGGTACATACCTACGTTTCCCAAGTAATACAGGTTTTCTTAATAACAGCCTCTATGCTGTTAATTTTATTAACCCTTTATTTTAGACGCTTATACGGTATCTTTTTACCTGCAGCGGGTATTGTGCTATGTACCGTGTGGGGTTTGGGGATTATTTCTTTACTTGATTATAATCTCGACCCGCTTACCTTGGTTGTTCCTTTTCTTATTTCCGCGCGAGCCATGTCACATGGTATTCAATTAACTGAGCGTTATTTCTTAGAACTGGCGAAGGACAATCATTCGGAGAAGGCAGCACGGCGAACATTTGAGAGTTTATTTCGTCCGGGCAGCTTAGGTGTCATATCCGATGCAGCGGGTTTACTCATTATTGCGCTAGGCTCGGTGCCAATTAATACGAAACTAGGTATCTATGCATCATTGTGGGCGGCATCAGTGATTTTTACTGTATTGTTGTTTGTACCTATTTGTCTTAGTTTGTTACCGGCACCCAAGCTCAAAAATGATTATAGTCAATCGCGCGGTATCAGTGGTCTATTGAGTACAACGGTTTCTGTGGTTGGAAGTCGTCAGGGTGCTATGGCCATTTTGGGTATCGCATCTGTTTTGCTGATTACGAGCCTCTTTCTTAGTGCTAAGGTACAAGTAGGCGAGTCTGAGCCCGGTTCCCCGCTGTTATATCCCGATCATGATTACAATATTTCTTCTAAAGCGATTAATGATCGTTTTCCTGGTTCTGAAGAATTATTCATTATTGCCACAGCGAAAAAGAAAGGTGGACTAAAAGATCCTGAAGTACTCGGTGTGATTGAGGACTTTAAGAATTATATGTTGTTAGACCCCAGTGTCGGTGGAGCAAAAACTGTCACCGGTTTGGTGAAGCAGGTTAATCGGATTTTACATAATAATGACCCACGCTGGTTACAGATTCCTGATGATGAGCTATATGTGGGGGGGCTGTTATTTTCATATATGGCCTCCAGTCCTGTGCCAGGGGCATTAAAAGAATTTATTGATACAGATGAAAAAAATGCCAATTTGGTTTTCTATTATAAAGATCACAAAGGTGGCACGTTACGTCGTGCTATTCATCGTGCAAGAACTTGGATTGAGAAAAACCAAAATCGTTTAGACAAGGTTTCTTTACGCTTAGCCGGTGGCACCATTGGGGTTACGGCGGCAGTTAACGAAGCAGCATTCGATACCAACCTTATCGTTATCCCCTTAGTGTTTTTACTCATCTTTATGTTCGTTGCTTTGTTCTATTGGTCAATGCAGGCTGGATTTTTAATGTTGCTAGCCATGACGTTTGCGACGGCACTCACGTATGCCTATATGGGGATGGCGGGGATTGGCATCAATATTAATACCGTACCGATTATTGCTGTAGGCGTTGGTATCGGGATTGATTATTCCATTTATATTATGGATCGGATCAAAGAAGAGATGGCAAGGTTGTCTGATCTCGGGGCAGCAGTACGATCAGCTGTCAATACGACGGGAATTGCCGTTGGCTTTACCGCAAGCACGCTCATTTTGGGCGTAATTACTTGGGTGTTTGTTTCCGATTTACGATTCCAGGCAGATTCGGCTTTATTGCTATCAGTCATGTTAATTCTTAATGCGTTGGCTGCTGTTTTCTTAGTGCCGGCGTGTATTACCTTATTTAAACCGCGTTTCATTGTGGCTGCAAATGGGCGTCGGGCAGATATTAAAGCGTTTAATACAAATAGCAACAATGAAAATAGGATAAGTACAGATGCGGCCTGAACATGCTGAGGAGAAAATAGACTAAGGAGGAAAGCAAGGCCCGCATTATTTTAATAACTACGCGGAGGAGGGTCTGATGATAAAACGTAAATTATTACATCACGGTATTAAAAGGACAGGGACGACAGGGATAGTGACAAGTGTTTTGTTAAGTGCACAATCATTACCAGTGCTGGCACAAGATACAGAAGTCAACGGATTTATAGAGAATGCCACATACACCCGGCGTGATGTGGGGTTATCGAAATTTAGAAACACAGTTCAAATCGAAATGGGAAAAGATTTTGGTAAACAAAATAGCTTTTCCAACGTATCAGTACATGGCACCTTTAGAGGTACCTATGACGGCGTTTATGATCTCAATGATGATGAATATGGTGATAATGCCGGTGGTGCCATCAATATGGAAAATGTTGTCGGTAGTAATACGGTGCCTTGGGGCGGTGGTCTTGTATTACCTGGCGGTGATTTTGATTCAACTAATGTAAACCCTAATACCGGTTTGCGTAACCTAGGTTCAGCAATACATACACCTGATGGTGGGGTTGATTTAGGTGTCCCTGTTCGTCCATGTGATGTGGATTCACGGGGCTGTATTCCCGGGTATATGGACGCTGACTCTGATGAACTGGCCTCACCTGAATTTAACAAGCATGCTGATTTCATTCGAGAGCTCTACGTGGATGCAACCTTACCTATGGGGCAGGGCCAAGAGTGGAATTTCCGTGTTGGTAAGCAGCAAGTAGTATGGGGACGTTCTGATCTATTCCGGGTCTTAGATGTTATTAACCCTGTCGATTATTCTCGCAATAATATTTACGATGAATTAGAAGATATTCGGATTCCGCAATGGATTGCTACAGCAGAATATCGTTTTGGCCCGACAGATACATTTGATGATTTAAATCTTCAATTCGTTTGGAATTTTGATGAATTTCGACCTAGTAATTTAGGTCAAGGTGGTACACCGAATTCTATCTTAGATGCAGGTTCTTTGTTTCGGGCATTACATAACTGTTGGCACAATGGTTGTACGGTAGGTAACTTTGCCAATGGTACGGTAGCAACTGACTTTCCACAGCATGTGATTGGTATTCGTAATGCGAATTTACCCGCACATACTCTGGATAACAGCCAGTTTGGCGTAAAACTTGAAGGTGTGTACCAGAGTGTTGGCTTTTCATTAAATGCCTTACGTTATCGTTCTCAGTTGCCATCATTACGCGGTGGTATTCCGGCAGATAACCCTTTTACAGCAGGTGTTGAGTCTGACATTTTCCCGTATTTAATTGCGTTTGATATCGACTTCCCAGAAGTGACATTGGTGGGAGGTTCGTTAGACTTTTATGTGGATTCGATTAAATCAGTTTTCCGAGTAGAGGCGGCTTATACTAGCGGAGAGGAATTTGCTAATACATTACGTCCTGAATTGTATTCGGAGTCTGACGTATTTCGCTGGGTACTCGGTTGGGATCGTAATACCTTTATTCCATTCTTAAACAAGAATCGTAGTTTCCTTATTTCTGGTCAATTATTTGGTCAACATATTTTGGACCATGAGTTAGAGCAAAGTACATTGGGCCCTGTTGGTATGCCGGATTGGGAAAATAACTATATTGCCACCTTATTGTTTAAAGGTTGGTGGATGAATGATCGCTTAAGTCCACAAGTTATTTTTGCTCATGACTTTAAAGCCGAAGCAACCACTATTGCACCGTCTATCGATTGGCTAATTAATGATGATTTTCGTGTTGTACTAGCGGCTAATATTAAAACCGGCGATGGGGCACAAAAGTTTGATGATTGTCGTGCTTGTAACCCGTTCCCACCTTTTACCGGGGCGGCCCATCCTGATCCTAACCAACCTGGCTCTATTGGCTTAGGTGGTTTTGAGCCGTTAGGTCGATTCCGTTCTGGGCCTATTGGTATGGCACAGGCAGAAGATGAAATCCAATTAACTGTTCGTTATCGTTTCTAAGAGAGTGAGGTAAGTAAATATGAAATGGTTAAATTATTGTGCCGCTGCATTGCTATTAGGTGGGGTGACGCAAGTTGCCCACTCAGCAACTTTAGCGGATGTAGAAAAGTCATTTTATCCATACAAAGATGCAAAACCTATCTCTGGTGCACCGGCACCAGGGACGGTTATCAATACATCTAATGTAGATAAATACAAAGCATTTATTGATGATGGTACCTACGACAACATTAAAAAAGGATGGTTTGAAGTTACGGTAGGTGAAACAACCTCTTTTGATTTACATCCTAACTATGTTAAAGCAACTCGTGAACATTTAAATAAGGTGAAGTTAGGAGAGAAGGTTGGGCAAATCGAAGGATTTGTTGCTGGTCGTCCTTTCCCGGAAGAACCCAGTCTTGATGACCCGCGTGCCGGTGAGAAGTTGGCCTGGAACTATCAATATGGTTACAACTGGGGGGATAATGCTGCCATTTATCCTTTTTATTGGCGTTATCGCGATTTGGAAACTGCTAAGATGGAACGGCAAATTAAGTTTAATTTCCATTTCTTAAATTGGAAGCATCGTGTTAATCAAGAACCATTACCAGAGTTTCCAAATAACCCATCGGATTTATATCGGTCTCTTTATGTGCAGGTATTGGAGCCTTTTGATGTGAAAAATACCCAGCTTTTGATTCACCGGTATTCAGATGACCTTAAACGTTCTGATTCTTGGTTGTATTTAGGTTTTCAACGTAGAGTTAGACGTCTTGCTACAGGTCAGGTGACAGACTCTTTTCTTGGTAGTGATATCATGATTGAAGACTTTGAAGGCTACAATGGTCGTATCAGCGATATGAAATGGACCTATAAAGGAACCAAGTATATCTTGTTACCTTTTTATAACCATAATGAACAAGCCTTAACGGGGGAGTTTGAAGATAAAGACGGTTATCAGTTTGTTGATTTTGGCGGCAAAGGCGGGTGTTTCCCGAAAGTGACTTTCCAATTGCGCAAAACATATATCCTCGAGTCCCAGTCGGTTGATAGTAATCATCCAGTGAGTAAGCGTATTCATTATGTCGATGCACAAACCTTTACGCTACCACGTACGGTGATTTATGACCGTAAAGGTGATTTATGGAAAACATGGATGATTTGTCAGGCCCATCCTGATCATCACTTAGCGAAAAATAAAGGTAGTGGCGTTTCTATTGATGATTGCTTTAGTATGTTAGATGTACAAGCGCAGCATTGCACCACTGGACAGTTCAAAGGACAAGTGGATCCGGAATTGAATCCAACCAGCTTGTTTACGGTACAAAATATGCGTGCAAAGGGGAGGTAGTTGTAGCGTTTTTCAGCATACGAGCACTGGGGTGGTGTTCGTATGCTGATATTTTTATGTTCCGTAGTTAAAAGGTGAATAATTAACCATCTTTCAGTCCATATACTATATATATAGCATATGGCTGAGGTGGAGCTGAGCTGAGGTAATATGGCTAAAAGTTCTCCATTTCGAGTGGCGATTCTCGGTGCAGGGGGAATCGGTTGTTACTATGGCGCCCGTTTGCAGCAAGCCGCTTGTAGCGTCACCTATGTTGCCAGAGGTCAGCATCTGCAAGCACTACAAACAACAGGTCTGCGGCTTCAGCATCCTGATTTTATGTTTAGCGAACCAGTGTTGGCCATCAGTCTGGAACATTTATTCGCAGACCATCAACCCGAGCAATTTGATTTACTCGTTATTTGTATAAAAGCGAATGCGACTGAGAGTGTCGCTATCAGGATGCAACAATGGTTTGAACAGCATCAACAAACAACACCTATTTTGTCATTACAAAATGGGGTAGACAATGAGCCGGTTATTGCCAGGTTTGTGGGTGAACAACACTTACTGGGTGGGCTTGCTATTCGTATTGGTGCGCATATTGTTGAGCCGGGTCATGTTGAAGCGACAGGCGTAGCTCAAGTAAGGTTAGGTAGTTGGCCAAACCATACAGGCCAGTTTAGTCACCATTATCCTGGACAGCTTGATAAGATTACTGACGTTTTCAATCAAGCACATATTCCAACCGAACAAGTCATCGATATTCAACGTGAACTATGGCGCAAATTATTAATTAACAATGGCGTTAACCCATTGTCTGCATTAACAGGGCTCGATACACAAGTGTTAACCCATCATAATGATTTTACCCATATCATCCGTGGTTTAATGCAAGAAGTGGCTATTGCGGCCAAAGCCGATGATGTTGTGCTCGAACAACAGGATGTTGATGAATTGTTTCATGTGATCAGTCACTTTGATGCGATTAAAACCTCTATGTTAGTTGATTTAGAAAAAGGGCGACCTTTAGAAATCGACGCCATTTGTGGTGCGGTGCTTTCTCGCTGCCAGGCATTAGGCCAAGCTGCACCCTACACAGAAACGATTCGTGCATTGCTCCTGCAAAAAATAAGCTAATTCTTAGCCAATTTAACCCGTTACGCATCATAGAACATCATTAAAATGATGAATATGTCCCTTTTTGTCAGTTCTGTTCAGGCATAGTCACATATTGGTAAAGCCTGATCGTTATGGTGATGGGCGAATAAAACATAGGGAGTACGACATGCCGATATTCAATGGTACCCATATTGATGTTCCACTGGTGGATGTAGTGGACGGCGACACAATTAGAGTAGCGCTACCTGCACCATATGGTAATGAAAGCATTCGCATTTTATGTTTGGATACCGAGGAAAAACCCGGTTCCGGGGGCAGCAAACCAAAAACACCTTGGGGGCAAAAAGCCACAGAACGTGCCCAACAGTTTTTCCAGATAGGCCAGGATGTGACATTAGAGTTTCCTGGTACCGAAAGCGTAGAAATTTGTTTGAGAAAATACCGTGGCAACTTTAATCGTGTGTTGGCATTTGTTTATTTTGGTGAACAAGATTTTCAGGAGACGATGATTCAAGAAGGTTATAGTCCTTATTTTAATAAATACGGACATGCCACGTTTGAAGATAATCATCATCGTTATCGTATAGCCGAGCGTCAAGCGCAGATGGCGAATATTGGTGTTTGGAATCAGCTGGCGGTTAACGGTGGTGTATTACGTGATTATCCTAATTTAACCAGCTGGTGGAATGGGCGAGCGGCTTTGATCGATGATTACCGTCAGCAGCTGGCGGTAGGCAAGCTAATTTATAATACCCGTTTAGACTATCAAGTGCTGGAAGAAAAAGCACAACAAGCTAAGATAGTGACGATCTTTACCGAAGTAAGTCGTCTCAATCGTATTAACAATGACAGTATTGGCTTGGTTGATATTGGTTCACAGGCGCAACCTTTTACTTTATTTCTGCCTAACTTGCAGTCTGAGCAAGGACAGAAGCTTTATCAACTGTTGGTGAATCGCTATATCGGTAGCGAGACTTCGCCACGCCGAAGCTATCTCTATGTGACAGGCGAATTAAGCATGTTTAATGGCAAGCCTCAGATGATCGTCAGCGATACACAACAAATCACTGATTTTTTCCCGCAGACGACTATTGTCCAGCCTATACCTGATGCTAGCTCAGATGTACGTATTATCAGCGCTTTACCTAATCCGATTGGCCAGGATACAGGGAAAGAGGTGGTGGTGTTACGTAACCAGAGTACCGTAGCGCAGTCACTGAATCAGTGGTTGTTGGTGGATAAAGCGGGTAATGAAATGCCGTTAGGTGATGTGACAGTACAGCCTGGGATGGCGGAAGAGATTACCTTGTTAGGTAAGTTAGTGCTAAATAATAACGGTGATGAGATTATTTTATATGATCAATCACATACTGAGATGGATCGTGTTTCTTATACAAAAGCCCAAGTAGAAATAGGCCAGCCAATCTTTTTCTAACTTGGCTATCATCTAAAAAAAGCGGGGCCAGTGCACTGGCCCCGTGTACAGTAAAAAATGCTGATTAACCGAAAATATCTTGAGTGATATTATTGAACCATGAATGCGCGTATTCGGCTTCAAGTTCAAGATGGTGTTTAGAAGCATTACTTGGAGTAAGACCGCCAGCACCTTTCACTTTATGAATCTTACCGTTGCCATAGCCATAAACCATCGCAACTGAGATGCCGTCACCCGGTGCAATAATACTGTAGCAAGTATTAATGAATGAAGGATGTGGCGCCTCTTGACCATTTAGTGAAGCAACAACTGCGGCAGCACACACTTTGGCTTCTGAGTTCGCGGCATAACCTGATTTAGGTAGTGGCGACTGAATGGCTGAATCACCGATAACATAGATATTTTTGTGAATCTTCGATTCAAATGTTTGATGATTAACAGGACACCAACCAGATTTATCAGTTAAGCCTGCAGTAAAAGCAATCTTACCGGCTTTTTGTGGTGGAATGATGTTAACAACATCCCCTTTGATGTCTTCCACTTCAGCGCTGAGAGTGCGTGTTCTTGCGTTTAGGGCACTGACTTTACCACCTTTTGCACCACTGACCCATTCGATCATACTTTTGCTTGTGCCGTAGCCATAGTGGCGTTTCCAGCCAGCAGTAAATAAACCAAATTTAGAAAACTTATCTTTTGGATCAAGTACGATAATTTTTGAACGTGGCTTATGTT
>CAZPAE010000084.1:0-8464 GCA_964584455.1 uncultured Thioalkalispiraceae bacterium | reverse complement strand
CTTTTTGCTCTTGCAACTGGTCAAGAGTGGCTTGTAAATTCGTTTGGTCTTCTTCACTGAGTAAGATCTTAATTTGTTCCATCAGCTGGGTGAGAGTGTTACTTAGCGTAGTAAATTTTTCTTTCAGGGCATCATAGTGTTCACGGAATGGGCCAAGGTTAACGGTGACCGAAGCCGCAGAGGGTGTTGCTGCATCATTGCTATGGAATTCTTCTGGTATTTCTAATAGGTCAGCAGTGGCGCTCTTCTTTTTATCCTCTAGGGTTTTTTTGGCCTTTTTCGGAGAGCGACCATAAAAAAACAGTGCTAATAGCAATAGCACTACTATGACTTGTACCAAGATGATAAATATCAGTAATGGAACTTCAATAGTCGACATGTTATACCGTTACTCAATTTTCCTAGGTCATTGTTCTATATGGTGCTAACCAAACAAAGCCCACACCCGATCTATAGCGTCATGATGCGCGAGTTATATAGGGTTTTATTTGTAGGTGCTTTGCAGTGGCAGAGTAAATTATTATTAATAATAAGGAATTAGCGGTAGGTATGATAAAATGCGGTTTTTGAGTATGAGGCACAAATAGTATGCGTGGTTTTGTTCCTATCGACCCGGAAACATCGGTCTCGCAAGAGCGTTTTGCGGTTGTGGTGACACCACGCCCGACACGTAAACGCTTTCCTGCAGGTTGTGTTGAGGTTGTGCCAGATAAAGCGACTGCAGTAACAGAGGCAGCCAAAGTTGAAAATGGACATGCGGCGCTTGTTATCGGTCCTTCTAAATCATCAGAGGGGCAATACATTTATTATTTAATGGAATGGCTGACATAACTGGGATATTGGCATGGCAGTGATATGGCAAAAACAGGTTAATGGCAAGTGTTATGAGGTACGTTCAGCTGGTGAGACACGGCGCTTATATACTGATGGTGTTTTTCACAGCCAGTACAATCCTAATCGCACTTTAACGGCCAATGTCTGGGACCTAATTAGTTTACCCAGCTTTTTTTTATCGGCTGCTCATATTCGCCGTATCTTAGTACTAGGCGTCGGGGGTGGTGCGGTGATGCAACAACTACGCTGCTGGTATCCCGAAGCTGAGTTAGTCGGAGTTGAGTTAGATAAAACCCATCTTCAGATTGCGAAACGGTTTTTTGGTTTGCGCGGCAAGCAGATCGAGTTAGTTTGTGATGATGCTATTGATTGGGTGAATCGTTACCGAGGTATGCCATTCGATATTATCATTGACGATCTATTTACTGAGCATGATGGTGAGCCTGCGCGAGTGATTGCGGCTAATCAACAGTGGATGGCAAAATTAACCGGGCTATTAACGGCACACGGCATGTTGGTAATGAATTTTACCTCAGGTAGGGATTTGCGTAATGCGGCTGTTTTTTCACATAAGCCGCTAAAACAGAAATATCCATCGGTATTTCGTCTGATGACACCTTTGTATGATAACCAAGTTGGCGTGTTTCTACGCCAAACCTCGACAACAAATCAGTGGCGCAAAGCTATTAAGCAAGATATTCAGTTAGCATTAGAGTTTGAAAGATATAGAAATAAGTATCAGTTACGTAAGTTAGTCTAAGGTTTCATGTATATAGTCAGATAACTTCTTCAGGTGATTAATAATGGGATCAGGCGTATCGTGACTATCGTCGATATATTCATTAATAACACGTACTGCCTTTTTTAATTGCCACAATAATTCGCTCTGCATCAGATCCAGTTCATTCAAGTCGCGCATTACAGATTTGTCAGGCTGCTTTTTTAAGGAGCGTAACCAGCTAATCACTTCATCTCTGACCATGCCCGATGATTTTATGACACCAATTACTGGTGAGATGACATTTGAGAGGACCTTATATTTAGTGGAAGGGGTTTTCTCTGGTGTGGGGGTAAGATCGCTAATTAATTGTAAGACAGTGATCGCATCTTGTAGTACATCAATGCGGCCAAGTAGTGTAATCACAAACTTATCATAGTCTTCATAAGGGTTCTTAGTGAAAGGTTGTAGCTCACTATTGAGTATGATTAAACACATGGTTTTGTAAATCATCACGAAGTGTTGGGAGCTATTCATATGCAGAAAGGGCAAGATATCACGCAGATTTCGCCCTGAATCAGCAAATCGATTAGTGCGTATTGCTTGTATACTATCTGCTAGTGCTAAGATTTGGCCTAGAATACCAAGCTCATCTTTGGTTTTTCCTTTTGGATAACCAGTACCATCACAGCACTCATGATGTTCAAGAATCGCATTGGCAATGGCTTCATCTTGGTTACCTGATTTTTTAAAGATCAAATAACCGATAATGACATGGCTTTGGATGGCACGCCATTCGCTGTTATCTAACTTGTCTTCTTTGTAGAGAATCTTTGGGTCAATGTGTAATAGACCAATATCATGAAATAGACCAGCGACAAACGCATCTTGAACTTGTTTTTCATTTAAGCCATGTTCTTTTGCAATCAAAGCACATAGCCAGGCACAAAACAGTGATTTTGCAAATACATCGGGTAGTCGCATCGACAATACGGTGAGCTTTTGATAAAGAATATCATTAATGTTGACGGTATTAAGTAAGTTCGCCACCATGGTGGAGCATTGATAGTGCTGGTGTAAGTGTTTTAGATCATGGTATTGATCAAATAAACGATCAAACTCGGCCATAAGCCGTTGTGATGTTAGCCCGTTTTCGATATCAACCTGTTCTTCTACGGGTTTTAATAGTTTATGTTGTAAAATTCTATCGGCTAATTCTTCATTAATGCGTACCCCTTTTTTAGCGAGTAGCATACCGTTTTCGGCATAAATATCTTCGGTGGAGACAACGGTTTTTTGCTTATTTACTTCACTTAAGTGCGTTGCATAATAGTTTTGCGTAGGCAGAGGTTCCCTGTTCGACATGACTATCCCTCGTTATGCGATTATTGGTCTTATTGTTAACTGTTAACGGCGCTGCAAAACGATACTTTATTACTTTAGTATGGATTTTTATGAACATCGTTTCCCGAAAATGTCTATTTGGGATTGTTGCTATGTGATGGGTCTAGTAGCTTGTTGATGAATTTTTGGTAGGGTGGTTTATGCCAATCACGCCCGCCTAAGGCGAGATAGCGGCGATAGCCTTGTGGGTCAATGAAGAAGGTTGTCGGTAAGCCCCGTGGTGCCCATTTTTCAGTGAGTTCACCGTCTTTATCCATAAAACTTTGTATGTCTGGTGCAACAGTACCCAAGAAACTAAAAATGGTATCTTCGTCTTCGGCCGTATTGATTAAAATAATATCAATTGGGTGGTTGCTCAGTTGCTGTTGTAGTCGATAAAGGATCGGCATTTCACGGCGACAGGGGCCACACCAGCTAGCCCAAAAATGCACCATCACCCATTTTCCCCTGCTTTGCTTTAATTGGTATTGTTCACCGGCATCATTGCTAATGCGAAAGTCATCAGCAAGTTGGTTATCAAGTGTAATGATCCCTCGGGGCAGCTCGGTGGCATTAGCCACGCAAATGAATGAGCTAAATAGCAGTGCGAAGAAAAAATAAATCGATTGTTTCATGGGTCCTTGCTGCAGCGAATGGAATTTAGTTGTATGGAAGTAGGTGTTTGTTGGCTGCCTAATTTAATCTGTGCTGTTAGCCTAATGGGGTGGGGGCTATAAGGTAAAATAATATTACCTGCCTCTGTCTCATAAGCTCGAAAATCTAGCTTCTCGGGCATCAGTGTCCAGCGGAACGTGGCTTGGAAACGTTTCTTAAGCGCGATTTCTTGCCAAATGGTTTGCCAGTGGCTGCGTTTTATCCGAGGTAATGTTTTACCATTTGCCTGGAATTGCCAGTTATCTAAGTCGAACCATAAAATCTCCGTTCCTTTATTGCGTAGGCTCACTGTGATAAAGCAGTAGTCTTGTAAAAGCCGGATAGCGGTATCAGGAAAGCCACGGCCTTCATAGAAAGCAGCAATTTGATTGGGGGTGCGAGGTGCAAGCCGGAGTTTAAAGTGGGGTGTTTCAAACTCCGGCCGATCAGTTGCCAGTGATGGTGAACTAACAAATGTAAAAAGGAAACAAAATAATAAAAACGGTAGTCGATGGATTGGTTTATGGCGCATGCAAGGGGGAGCCATTATTGTTATCAGGGTGTACAGTGGGTAGCGTAACGGTGGAGCCATACTCCATGAGTAGCTTACCTAGATTATTAAATTTGGGATCCAATGTTGATTTGATGATGTAGCCAGCAATGTTTTCTTCATAAGCACGCATACGATCCACATCTTCACTTGATGTGGTAAAAACAAAGACGATACTAGGGGATAATTTATTGTCGGCGCGTAATTCGCGTAAAAATTCAAAGCCATTCATTCGTGGCATATTCAGATCTAATAGAATGATATATCTACCATCGATGCGCTTTGTTTCATGACGGTGACGTAGTATAGAGAGTGCTTCCATACCATCGTTTGCGGTCACAATAGGAAAAGGCATATTGTGTTTTTCAAAGTTACGGATCACGGCCTCACAAGAGACATCGTCATCATCTACCAATAAGATGGTGAGCGGTGAGGGGTTATGCATTTCGGTCCTCTTCTGTTAAGTAGGGCCACCAAAAGTGGAAAGTTGCGCCACGTTGGTGTTCGTTAGATTCAATTTCAATTCGCCCATTATTCGCTTCTATTAAACGTTTTACAATAGCAAGACCGATACCTGTTCTAGTTGGTGCATCATGAGATAAAGTTTGGAACAGTTTAAAAATATTTTGGTGCGCTGCTGCGGGAATGCCAGGACCATCATCAGTAATAGAGAAAATGCAACTATCCTGTTCAGGCTTAACCAAAATTTGGATTTTGCCAGTATCTTGATCATGGTGTTTCATTGCATTAGAGATCAAGTTACGCAAAATGGTCTCTAGTGGTGCAGTCGATGCAACGATATGATCAATTTGGCACTCGACAGAAATCTCAAAAGTATTTTGTGGATTGATTAATGCAATCACATTCTCAATCAGTGTCGGCAAATGAATTTTAGCAACGTTAGTACGTTTTTCGCCGGCATGGGCATAGGCTAATAAATCTTCAATGAGTGTTCCCATGCGTTGAATTCGCACATCAATACGGTGCAAGTTATGTTTTACATCATCAGAAATAGTGTTACCTAAATCTTCTTCGATCCACTCTATTAAGCTGGCGATGCCGCGCAGTGGTGATTTTAGATCGTGAGAAACCACATAGGTAAATTCGTCTAAGTTTGAATTTGCTTGGCGTAAGTCTTGCTCCATCTTTTTTTGTTCACTGACATCAGTGATAGCAGCAATAATGACGACACCTTGTTCAGTCTCTATCGGATTCAAGCCTATTTCCAATGGGAATATTTTGCCATTTTTATGTTGGCCAGTTAAGTTAAGCCCAGGCCCCATTTGTCTAATAACGGGATTATTCAAGTACTGTTCTCGTACTTGTGTATGGTTTTGGCGGTGTTGTTCAGGCAGTAGCATTTCGATAGTTTGGCCGATCAATTCAGCTTCACTATAGCCAAATAGTGAGGTGAGGTAGGGGTTTACCAGTGAAATGAGGCCATTAGTGTCTACCATTAACATACCAATAGGGGCGGCATTGATGATTTGCTTAAAATTCTTTTCTAGTTGCTTACGTTGGCTGATATCTGCAATGGTGGCGATAACCGATAAGCCACTATGGGTGGGAATAGGGTTAAGACCTATCTCAACCGGGAATTGAGTCCCATTTTTACGCTGAGCAAAAAGCTCCATACCCATGCCCATATTGCGTTTCTCAGGGTTGGCTAAAAAGTTTTGTCGATGTTCGGTATGTTGGGAACGAAAGGCTTCGGGTAGTAGTATTTCAATAGGTTGGTTATAAAGTTCGCTACGACTATAACCAAACTGGTTTTCCAATTCTGTGTTGACCATTTCTATATGGCCTTGTGTACCAATCATAACAACACTGATTGGCATGGCTTCCACGATGCTAAACAGAATATCTGGATCTTGTTCAGCATGGACTTCATTAGTTTTCGAGCCCATTACTCTCTTCCTATACGCTAACTAGTATGGGGGCATCCATATAAATAAGTATATCGGGTAACAGCAAAATCGCTATTGTTATAGCACAATAGCAGTAATATCCATTACATTTATACGACTTTATTGTTGGGTATCACAGCTGAGAGTGGATTGCGGAGAAATTGAGGCTATGGCCTTAATACCATCATTTTTTCATGGTAATAGGGCGGGTATGCTTAATGATCTTTATATGTTGTTAAATGGCTTACTGGCAAATACTGTTGTGTTGGGAACTTAAGATCTTAACTGGTGTATCAAATCATTGTATCTGAGACTTATATAGGGCAGCTATTATTTCATGGTGGAACATCATACTTTTATTATTATTGGCGCCGGCTTAAGTGGTTTGTATGCTGCTTGGCAACTTCAGCAACAACAGCGAGATGTGATTGTATTAGAGGCACGAGATTGCCTTGGTGGTCGTATTGTTTCGCCTTGTATTGGCCAACAGTCACAAAGCTGTATTGACCTTGGCCCAGCATGGGTCTGGCCACAGTTACAACCGCGGCTTAATAAATTATTAAATAAACTAGACGTGGGTTTATTTAAACAATATACCCAAGGAAGTATTCTGTATGAAATAGATACCCAGACAATACAGCGTTATGAAGGTGCTTCTGCCCATGTTCAGTCTCATCGCATTGTTGGTGGAAGCTATCGTTTAATTCAAGCACTACATGCATCATTAAGTAAGGCGGCTATTCATACCAATAAACAAGTTGTCGCCATAGAACAGGTAAGTTCACAGGTTAACGTAAAATGTCATGGCGACGAGAAAACATATTCAGCAGATCAGGTTATTTTGGCTTTACCACCGCGTCTTATCCATCAAGCGATAGGCTTTACGCCAAGTTTGTCGGATCAAGTTTATCAGCAATGGCAAAATATACCCACTTGGATGGCGGCACAAAGCAAAGTAGTTTTTATTTATGAGCGCGCTTTTTGGCGTGAGCAAGGTTTATCGGGTGAAGTATTTAGTCAACAAGGGCCGTTAACCGAAATTTATGACGGTTCACCAGATAATGAAGAATACTATGCACTCACTGCCTTTGTCGGTTTAACCGCACAGCAGCGTCGGCAGATGACCACCGAAGAACTAACTAATGCTTGTATGGTGCAACTAAATCGTTTGTTTGGTGAACCGAGCCAAACGATAAAGGACATCTATGTAAAAGATTGGAGCCAAGAGCCTTATACCACCATACAACAAGATTTGCAGGGCATGCCACAACATCCCCAGTATCCCAAAACCTTACCGCTGACTTTTTGGGATAATCGCTTGTTGTTGGCAGGTACAGAGTCGGCACGTGAGCATGGTGGCTATCTTGAGGGGGCATTAGAAAGTGTTGACGCTATGTTTGGCCTATTAGAGTAAAAGATAAATGCAGTTATTCATTGCTATTAATGGCTATACCAACTTCGAGGCTATGGAACCAATCTAGGAAACGTTTAATATCATCGCCAATGAAAATCCTTCCATGTTGTGGACACATCATCTCGATATCGAGTTTTGATACCCGTTCTATCCAATCATTTTTCGCCTGGTTTGACGGCATCCAACGTTGATGAAACATTTTCATTTTCTTGGCGTGTTCAGCAAAATTATCTACTTCTAGTGGTGCACCTGCCGGTTCCAGTGCTGCGCCTACATCACCACTCATCAGGATTTTCGCCTTGGAGTCATAAACATGATAATTCCCTGAAGCATGGAGATAGTGAGCAGGAATAAACTGTAGTTCGATTTGTTCTAGTTGTAGTGTGCTGCCTTCATCGGGAATCGAAACATATTCAATATTATTCATACCAAAATGTCGAATAAACCCTTCCCATAGCCAAGGGGCGTGCAGTTCAGCATTTTCTAGTGTTAGATCCCATAAACCTAGCGATGAAATAATATCTGGGTCTTGGTGTGAAGCGAATAGGTGGGTAATTTGTTCTACGGGAAGCTTTTTCACAACACTGGTTAGCATTGCGGAAAATAACTCAATCCCACCTGGATCCATTAATAATGCTTTATTTTTTGATTTTACCATGTACTGGTTGGTATCAATAATTTTGTCTGGTTTACCGGGGTCGCGTCCAAACATATACCATTCATGGTGTGTATCACTATATATTTGTTTAGTGAGCATATTAAACCTTAGGTCATATTATGAATAAGTTGTCGTGCATTACTAACGCGCTGTTGAATCTCCTTTGCGGCATTAGCAACATTATGCGCAATATTATTAAGTAGTTGTTCGTATTGCTCACCGGATTGTGAAGCTTCAATATGCGACATCGTTGTTAATATGGTGGCGGTTCGTAGTTCTTTAACAAGTTCATCGAGCTGATTTTTTAGCGTAGCTACTTCTTTGCTGTATACGGTTTTGAGCGAAT
>CAZPAE010000083.1:0-8511 GCA_964584455.1 uncultured Thioalkalispiraceae bacterium | reverse complement strand
CATAAATGGTGCCGCACCACTGGCTTGATAACCGACCATCTTTGGCAAGCTATTGACGATACCGTGCTCATGATATTCTTTATAACCCATCCAATGTGCCGTAATGTTGCCGGCATTGCCCACCGGAATACAATGATAATCCGGCGCACAACCTAACTCTTCTAAAATTTCAAACGCCGCCGTTTTCTGGCCTTGTAAGCGAAACGGGTTGATAGAGTTCACAATGGTCACCGGTGCTTGTTCACCCACTTGTTTGACCAACTCCATGCCGGCATCAAAGTTACCGCGAATTTGAATCACCACCGCACCGTGCATCATGGCTTGGGCTAATTTACCCAATGCAATTTTTCCTTCGGGAATTAAAACGAATGCAGTAATGCCCGCACGTGCTGCATAAGCAGCGGCAGCGGCCGACGTATTACCAGTAGAAGCACAAATGATCGCCTTGCTACCTTCTTCGACCGCTTTGGTTACTGCCATGGTCATACCGCGATCTTTAAACGAACCGGTGGGATTTAGGCCTTCATATTTTACATAGATATCAATATCTTTGCCGATACTGCTTGGAATATTATGCAGGCGAATTAATGGGGTATTACCCTCACCTAAACTAATAATGCGTGTGTCATCATGTACCGGTAAACGATCACGATATTTATCAATTAAACCGGTATAACGGGAACGAAATGGCATGTTAATAACCTCTAACTCTTTAATTCTGTTGCTGTGCACATATTACGTGGCACTTAATACTTCCATACGAATACGTGTCACTTTGTCGTGAATATGTTCAAGCGCTTCAATTTGGCCAATGGCAGCGTTCATGTCTTTTTCTAATACGCGGTGGGTTAACATAATCACACTGGCATTTTTCATTCCTTCAGCCGGTTCTTTCTGAATGATAGCTTCAATACTAATCCCATGGTCACCGAGGATCTTAGTTACATCAGCAAGGACACCGGGTTTATCCGATGCTAACAAGCGTAAGTAATAGGCTGTTTCTACCTCGTCCATGGACAAGATAGGTGCATCAGAAAGTGCATCGGGTTGGAAAGCTAAATGCGGAACACGATTACCGGGATCAGAGGTTAAAGCCCGTACCACATCAACCACATCCGCTACCACGGCAGAAGCCGTTGGTTCATCACCTGCACCAGCACCATAATAAAGTGTCGGGCCTACCGCATCACCCATTACCAGTACCGCATTCATAACCCCATCGACATTGGCAATCAAACGGCGTTCTGGAATTAAAGTAGGATGAACCCGTAATTCAATACCCTTGTCTGTTTTACGCGTTAGACCTAAATGTTTTATGCGATAACCTAGTTCTTCGGCATATGTCACATCTTCGCGAGTAATTTGAGCAATCCCTTCGGTATAGGTCGCATCAAACTGCAATGGAATCCCAAACGCAATCGATGAGAGAATCGTTAACTTATGTGCTGCATCAATCCCTTCCACATCAAAGGTGGGATCGGCTTCAGCATAACCTAAGGCTTGTGCTTCCACTAACACATCAGCAAAGTCACGACCTTTATCGCGCATCTCCGTTAAAATAAAATTACCGGTGCCATTAATAATACCGGCTAACCATTGGATTTGATTACCCGCTAAACCTTCACGAATGGCTTTAATAATAGGAATGCCACCAGCAACGGCGGCCTCGAATGCCACCATAACGCCTTTCTCAGACGCCTTGGCAAAAATATCATTACCGTGTTTAGCAATTAATGCCTTATTCGCCGTTACAACATGCTTACCATTTTCAATGGCCTGCATGACCAATTGTAACGCTAAGGTATCGCCACCAATGAGTTCGATGACGATATCAATATCCGCGTGATTAACAATTTCCTGCGGGTCTTCGGTAAGGGTAATACCTGTTGTATCACAAATCCGAGGCTTGCTGAGATCACGTGCAGCTGCATGGGTAATCTCAATACCGCGACCTGCACGGCGGGCAATTTCTTCTGCATTGCGTTTAAGTACATTGACAGTACCACCACCGACTGTACCCAAACCTAATAAACCTACTCTAACCGGTTCCACGTTATACCTTTCTTATATTTATGCTTGTGTTAACTATTTATTTAAATTCTTGAACATATCACGAATACCACGCACTGCTTGTCGAGTACGGTGCTCATTTTCAATGAGCCCAAATCGCACATGATCATCACCATAATCACCAAAACCAATCCCCGGTGATACTGCTACTTTGGCTTCTTTTAGTAACAATTTGGAGAATTCTAACGAATCAAGATGACGATATGGCTCTGGAATGGGTGCCCAAGCAAACATCGTCCCTTTCGGTTTTTCCATCTCCCAACCGATGGCGGCTAACCCATCACATAATACATCCCGACGCATGCAATAGCGGTCACGAATTTCGGCCACACAATCCTGTGGTCCCTCCAGTGCCGTGATGGCGGCTACCTGAATGGGGGTAAACATGCCATAGTCCAAATAGGACTTCATTCGCGCCAGTGCTGCGACCAATGACGGATTTCCCACCATAAAGCCCACGCGCCAGCCGGGCATATTATAACTCTTCGATAGGCTAAAAAACTCCACTGCCACTTCTTTTGCCCCTGGAACTTGCAAAATAGAGGGCGCTTTGTAGCCATCGAACACGATATCGGCGTAGGCCAGGTCGTGAACCACCCAAATTTTGTGTTCACGGGCAATCTCCACCACTTTCTCGAAGAAATCCAGTTCAACGCATTGCGTGGTTGGGTTTGCTGGAAAATTGAGCACCAGCATTTTTGGCTTCGGCCAAGAATCCTTAATCGCCTTCTCTAATTCCTCGAAAAAGTCGATATCGGGCACTAAGGGCACATGGCGAATATCGGCTCCAGCGATAATGAAGCCGTAAGGGTGAATTGGATAGGCTGGATTAGGCACTAGCACCGCATCCCCTGGTCCAACCGTTGCCAAGGCCAAATGCGCTAAGCCTTCTTTTGAACCAATGGTGACGATGGCTTCTGATTCTGGGTCCAAATCCACATCGTAACGATCCTTATACCAGCCACAGATGGCGCGCCGGAGACGAGGAATGCCCCGTGACAGCGAATATCGATGGGTATCACCCCGCTGCGCTACTTCCACCATCTTATCAACGATATGTTTGGGCGTCGGCTGGTCCGGATTGCCCATGCCAAAGTCGATAATATCCTCACCACGCGCACGTGCTGCGGCTTTTAACTCGTTAACGATGTTAAAAACATAAGGCGGAAGCCGTTTTATACGGTGAAAGTCGTCTATCAAGGGAGTTTGCCTGGTTAATGGTTCGATTTCAGTGTGTTAGCGAAAGCTGCTAACATTACCGATAACTCCAAGGCGCTGTCAATCAACTATTTCAGGAATAGCACAAAGTGAAACTCAGTCTCGACACTGCAAGCGGTCATGTCATTCAAGGTTATCAGCCCGGTGAAATTCGGGTGTTGCAACTCGGTAGCGTCACCGATGAACACCGTATTACCAGCAGTGCGATTATCACCCCAGAACAGATTATTGAAGACTGGCTCGAAACCGATCAACCACTCTCGCCGGAGCATATTCAGAAAATTTTGGCCTTAAAGCCGGAAGTCATTTTACTGGGTACAGGTGAACAGTTAGTTTTCCCAACAGCGGCCATTTTACAGGATTGCTACCATGCTGGGGTCGGCGTTGAGGTGATGGATACCGGAGCAGCCTGCCGTACTTATAATATCTTGGCCGCCGAAGGACGCCAGGTCGCGATGGGGATTATGCAGCTTTAACAAGCTATTGCATTAACGCTATTGCATTAACGCAATAGCGCATCGCCTGAAAAACCTTCTTTTTCTAAAATCTCACGTAACTTACGTAGTGCCTCGATTTGGATTTGGCGTACACGTTCTCGAGTGACCCCGATCATGTTACCGACTTCTTCTAAGGTTGAAACATCATGCCCATTCAAGCCAAAGCGCCGCTCAACCACTTCACGCTGCTTATCGGTTAATTGCGCTAACCATTGTTCAATATTACCGCGAACATCATCGTCTTGGAGTAATAAAACCGGATCAGTATTGTTCTCATCGGGAATCGCATCGAGTAAGGAGTTCTCTGCATCACGACCTAAAGGACTATCCACAGAAGCAATGCGTTCATTTAAACCCAACATGCGTTTCACATCATCGATGGGCTTATCCAACATTTCTGCAATTTCTTCCGGACTCGGCTCATGATCGAGTGTTTGCGCTAAGTGCCTTGCTGCACGCAAATAGATATTAATTTCTTTTACCACATGAATCGGTAAGCGAATCGTCCGGGTTTGATTCATAATAGCCCGTTCGATGGTCTGGCGAATCCACCAGGTAGCATAGGTGGAAAAACGAAATCCCCGTTCGGGATCAAACTTTTCTACTGCACGAATCAAACCGAGGTTGCCTTCCTCAATCAAGTCTAACAATGCTAAACCACGATTTAAGTAACGGCGGGCAATCTTCACCACTAAGCGAAGATTACTTTCAATCATTTTTTTGCGCCCAGATTCTTCACCTTTTTGGGCAAGGCGGGCATAGTGAACTTCTTCTTCTGCGGTCAGTAAAGGAGAATAACCGATTTCACTTAGATATAAGCGAGTGGCATCCAATTGGCCATCGGGTATTTGGCCCGGAGTGAATACATTGGTTTCACTCTCTTCTGCTTCAGCCTCTTCTTCTTCCGCCTCATCGTCGAGCATTAATTCAGCATCGTCGGCATCATCAGATTTAACTTCAGGTTTTGTCTCTTTACCCTGTTCCCTCATACTCCATCCACCTACTTGGGTTAGTGACGCCGTGGTAAATACCGAAGTGGATCGACTGGCTTACCGTTGCGACGAACTTCAAAATGTAGCATGGCTTGTTCCGCCTCACTACTTCCCATATCTGCAATATGTTGGCCTTTTATAACTTTCTGGTCCTCCCTAACCAGTAGCCGTTTATTGTGTGCATAAGCACTAAAGTAAGTCTCATTGTGTTTAATAATAATAAGCTTACCGTAACCGCGTAATCCATTGCCACTATACACAATATTGCCGCTTGCCGCAGCGTAGACACGTTGGCCACGTTTTCCTGCAATATCCAGCCCCTTTTTTCCTGAATCACGTGCAGAATAGTGGCTGATTATCTTACCTTTTGTCGGCCACTGCCAACTGATTTTTCGATTTTTATTTGTGACCGAGGTTTTGGGCTTCGGCTTGCTGACTTTACGTGGTTTAGCCGCGGGCTTTGGTGCTGTCGTATTTTTGATCACCGGTTTAGGTGCCGACTTTTTAATAGGTGGGCTCACATAATTTTTTGGTCGTGCCACACGAATCGTTTGATTAGGATAAATAGTATAAGGCGCGCGAATACCATTCCAGATCGCCAAATCTCGCACATCATGTCCATATTGCCAGGCAATGGAATACAGTGTCTCGCCTTTACGAATGCGGTGGAAGCCCGATGCAGGCGCTGGTTGTCGATGACGCGGCGTATCACGTACAACCTTAGGATTCTTTTTACCCGTATAGTAAGTATATGAATAGGAGCCGCTCTTTTGGATGCAAGCACTAAGCAGTACACCGATTAATAGAAAAAGACCAATGCGATAACTCAGACGAATCATGTGACCTTAAGAATAATAAACGCGATAACAGCAAGCAGGATCACTGCCCAACCTAACCAATCCACATATTGGCGTAATTTATTCTCCATGGCGCTCCCACCCCAATACATCAAGCCTGCTACCAAGAAGAAACGGGCACCACGACCAATAAACGAGGCAATAATAAATGGTAATAATGCCATATTAAGTACACCGGCCGAGATGGTAAATATTTTATAAGGTATGGGTGAAAAACCAGCGATAAAAACCGCCCATACACCCCACTCATGAAAAAAGTCCACGGCTAATTTATATCTATCCCCATAGCCATAACGATGAATTAACGGCTCAATCAGCTCAAAAAAGAACACCCCGATAACATATCCCAGCAATCCGCCGAGTACAGAAAATACTGTTGTTAGTAATGCATAACGCCAGGCATGTTGCGGTTTCCCCAACGCCATGGGTGCCAGCATGACATCGGGCGGTGGAAATGGAAGTACACAAGATTCAACAAAGCTTAAACCACTAAGGTAAGCAGGAGCATGGCGATGGCGTGACCACTGCATCACTTTGTCGAATAAACGGGAAAACAAACTCATAACTAGACTTGCCCTTTCAACATGGGTACAAAACTGACCCATTCTAATTCTTGTTGCGAACTACCTTGTTCCTCACGGGTAATGATGGTCAATCGTTGTTGCATGGATTTACCTACCGGAATGATTAATCGGCCGCCGACGTTCAATTGTTTAACCAATTTTTCTGGCACAAGTTCCGGTGCGGCGGTCACAATAATTACATCATAAGGAGCATGCTTCTCCCAACCGGCATACCCATCCCCTAAGCGGATCTGAACATTATAGATTTTCAATGCAGCTAATCGTTGCCTTGCTTGGGTCCACAAATGGCTGATTCGCTCAATGCTATAAACCTGATCCACCAGCTGTGAGAGCACGGCAGTTTGATAACCTGAGCCGGTACCAATTTCCAGTACTTTACTCGGCGTCCCCATCTGCAAAACCGCTTCGGTCATCTTCGCCACGATGTAAGGTTGCGATATAGTTTGGCCATGTCCAATGGGTAAAGCCGTATCCTCATAAGCTCGACTTGCCATCGCCTCATCCATAAACAAGTGCCGAGGTATATTACGCATGACCGATAAGACATCTTCATTACTGATGCCCTCCTGCCGTAACCTGGCAATCAGTCGGTCACGGGTTCGCTGCGATGTCATGCCGATACCTTCAGTTAACTGTCGCATGATCCATCCCATCTAACCATTGATTTAATTCATCTAACGCAGAGTGCCGGGTTAAATCCACATGTAATGGTGTCACAGAGACATAGCCATGTCGCACAGCATAAAAATCGGTTCCTGCCCCTTCTTCACGTTCTTCCCCTGGTGGCCCAACCCAATAAATATCCCGCCCGCGCGGATCTTTAGCTTTAATCACCGGCTCTGCTTTATGCCGATGACCAAGACGTGTGGTGACAATCCCCGCCAGCTCTTCATAAGGTGGATCAGGCACATTGATATTTAAAATCGTATCCGTCGGTAATGCTAAATTCGCTACATTCTTTAACAGCTGGCGCACCACTTTCGCTGCCGTCTCGTAATGTGTTGGTGACTCACCGACCAAAGAAACCGCCATCGCAGGCAGACCAAGAAATCGCCCTTCCATTGCGGCGGCAACCGTCCCCGAGTAGAGAACATCATCACCCAAATTTGCCCCGGTATTAATCCCTGAAACCACCATATGGGGCTCTTTTTCCAGTAAACCGGTGATAGCAAGGTGCACACAATCGGTCGGTGTACCATCAACACGCACGACCTCATCGGTCATTATTTGTGCCCGGATAGGGGCGTCCAGAGTAAGGGAATTGCTGGCACCGCTGCGATTACGATCGGGCGCGACGACAGTCACCTCGGCAATTTCGGCCAATGAGGCAGCCAAACAACGAATCCCCGGCGCCTCATAGCCATCATCATTACTTATTAATATATACATATTTTTCGACCTCATGGGGACCACATGACCCCAATGGCGTAATATACTGGAAATGGTTGTCCGACACATACTCTAATAGAGTCGGTAAAATTATGAATGACGAATCTGATATCGATCCTGAATCCCGTGCCCTGTTTCGCGATGCGGTTACCGGTAGCCGACGCTTAAGTCATGACAAAATAAAACCTTATCGAAAACGACTCAAGCCCACACCGAATCAACGCCTACGAGATAATGCTGAGGTAATGAGCGCCTCTTTAGCACCCGTCTCTTGGGAAATGGAAGATATTGAACAAGGCGATGAATTACTCTTCGCACGTGATGGTGTACAAAAACGCGTGCTACAAAAACTTCGACGTGGCCAATATCGCATCGAAGCAGAATTAGATCTGCATCGCTTAACCAGTGAACAAGCCTACGATGCCCTTACCCAGTTCATTCAGCAATGTCAGGCCAGGCATATTCGCTGCATACGTATCATTCATGGTAAAGGCTTAAGTTCACGTAACCAAATGCCGGTGTTAAAACATCGCATCAACACGTGGTTACGACAATGGAAAAATATTTTGGCTTTCTGCTCAGCACGCCGTTGTGATGGTGGCACCGGCGCCATCTATGTTTTATTGCAACGCACTTAATGCAAGCACAATAAAAAAGGCGAGTTGCCGTATCCACACTGACAACCCGCCTTTTACGGCTACGACTATCCTAGTCTAATAAAGAAAAGACACGCCAATCACACCAATGTATTTATCTTGCCATTGTTCCTTTTCAAATGGCGCTTGATTTGTTTGATAAATACGCTTTAAGCGAAACCGATGAAAATTCCGAATCAGCTTACTGAAGGTTAATTCATTCTCAATCTCACCTAATGCTTTATGCTCCTTTGGCAACCGGTACCAAG
>CAZPAE010000082.1:0-8519 GCA_964584455.1 uncultured Thioalkalispiraceae bacterium | reverse complement strand
CTCAGAGCTAATTGTTTCCCAGCGAACAGCATACTCTTTTAATTTGTTTTCTAATAAACGTGCCACAGGAACAAGAAAATCTTGTTCCATGGTTTTAATAAGTACTTTCTCTAACGGTACAATTTGGCGATCACCATGATAGATACCTAACCGGAAATACCATGGGCGCTCTGCCTCGCTAAGTTGTTTTAGTTCGGTATATTTATCGTAGACCACATTTAATGCTAGGTAGTGATCTGCTTTTGAGGCACGATTATTACGCTGCACATCATATAAAGCTTCTACAACATTACGGCCCTGTTTGAGCAATAAGGTATTGCTGGTAAACGCGGTACTGTAAGCCGCAATGGCGCCACCTACGAATAATAAACTACAGGTAATCGCTGCTGTTTTCAGCCAACGATTAAATAATTGCTTGCGCCGACTCATACTAATATCGATAGGGGCTTTGAAGATGACATCTTTTAACAGCGCTTTGATAAAATAGCTCTTGCGCGCTTTATTGGCATCGTCATTTTCATCTTTTTTGTCTGCATAGCCGAATGCTTGGCGTAGATTGCCGACAATGCGCTGTAATGGTAAACCTTCTTGGGTACCGCTGGTGAAGTACACACCCTTGAAGTTAGGTGTTTCTTGATAGGGGTTATCTTTGAATAGCAGGTTAATGAATTCTAATAAGCGCATGGCGGCCGCCTGGAACTGCGCTGGAAAATCATAAATTTGGGTTTTTAGCTGAAGCTTGCGCTGCACATGTAGTTTGCGAATCCGCCATTCACATAGGCGCACATAGAGTTCACCAAACTTACGGTCCACCACATCACCGGGGTTTTCCCCTGGCTTCACATTTAAGTAGGAACCCCATACTTGGCCGCGCTCAGTTTCACTTAAATCACTATAGAATGATTGAAAGCCGTTTAGCAGATCACACTTGGTGAAGACGATATAAAGTGGAAAAACGAACCCGAGCTGTGTGGTTAATTCATTGATTCTGTCTCGTACGACTTTAACATGCCAGTCCATGCCAGCATCGTCACTGGTTAATAGATCAGAAATACTAATCGCAACAATGATGCCGTTAATTGGCATTTTACGGCGATGCTTTTTCAGCAGCCCTAAGAATTCTAACCATTCTTTCTTATCATTATCTTCAGTGGTATAGCGACCAGCGGTATCAAGGATGACAGCTTGATCGGAGAACCACCAATCACAGTTACGTGTGCCGCCTACCCCTTTGATGTCGATATCATCGGCATGTTGATGCGGAAAATGCAGACCGGAATTACGCAGTAAGGTACTTTTCCCTGCTGCTGAAGGGCCAATGACCATATACCAAGGCAAAGCATATAATGCTGCTTTGCCACGGTATTTGATACCTAAGTCGGATGCTTTGAGTGAGGCAATGGCTTCCTGCATTTTATTGCGCAATGCTGCAATGTCTGCTTTATGGCCTTCGTCTGCCCCTTGTTCGGCTAACTCTTGATTGAATTTGGCAGCGCGGCGCCGGGTAATGATCCAACTTACTAAGTAATACAGTAAGGCAATAGCTAGTACGACACCGATAATAATTAAGCGAGTTTGCGTATCACGCACACCAATGTAGGGGCCTGCATACCAAACTAATAACATAAAAGCGACTAAGCCCAACACAACGCTACCTGCGCGGCTTAGTACGGTGTTTCTTAAGAAACTAAGTAGCATGGTCATTGGTAAATGGTCCTCTCGCTATGGGTTGTTTGATGCGAGGGAAACATCTTAGATTGATAACGTGCGATATCGCTGTCGTTGGACTTTGCCACTTCTTCTGTAACAACCGCATAGCCAAGGTAGGTAAAGAACACGCATGCTAATGTGACGGTACCAATGACCCAATAAGGCACTTCTCGACGAACTGTTGCCATCATGCTTTCTTTTGGTGTGCCATTGGGGGAAAGTCGGTTATCACTGTATTTGCGATAGCTTTCAATTTGGCTGCGCAGGTCAACTTGTAATGCCATCAGTTGTTCTAAGCCACGTAAACGGTACATGCCTTCAAAACCTAATTGCAGACAAACATAGTAAACTTCCATTACATCGACAAAACGTTCACCGGCTTGTCGCAAGGCAGAGAGATGTTTAAAGAAGGTTTCCCCACCCACATGCTCACCAAAGAAAGAGAGTTGCAGGGGCTTGCTCATCCATTCCATGCGACCGGGCCAGTTTGAGGTAAGTACCGCCTCGTCAATGAAGCTGGCAAGGGCGTATTTTGCTTCTTTGACTTTTTGCATGGGGACTTTCATTTCGAATGCTTTGCGTTCCATTTCGTCGAAACCGGCTAATATGGCACGACGAAACTTAGGGTTCACTTTGGCACCCCGATCATTCTTTTTGAACAACACCGCATAAGAAAAAAGTGATGCGCAACATTCTAGTAGGGGGTTAATACGTAATACGCGATTCATTACCATTACCCCTTCGGTACCAAGACGATTTCCATCTTCACTTTCATGAAGTCTTTAGGTAGATAGATGGCCATGGTCCGTTCTGCGCCAATGCGCTCCCAAAACTCGCCCTTGGGCTCAATGCGAAAATATTCATAACCGCTTTTAATGGGTAAGTTACTTGGTGGGCGTTGCACATGGACAACGGTGACCCCTGGCATGGCTGAGGCAACGATCATTTCAATATCACCCCGTGCACTGACTTTGGCAACTTTCTCAAAGTGTTTTACCCACATGGGATCATCATGGGGTGATAGCACAGCAAGATAGAAATCGTTTTTGGCTACATGAGAACTGTCGATGTTATCGATCGACCAAAGCAGATCCGCTTCTTTCACTAGTTTCAAGGTGGCGAGTTTTTCAGGCATGGCCACATCAACTAAGGCACGGAGTTGGCGCTCAATATTATCGAAGGTTTTGGTTAAGTCATGGTGATGGTATTTAGGGATGGTGTGCACATCAATTTCAAAACTGAACGGACACAAGCTACCAATCACCCGTGATAACAGTTGATACAACTGCTCAGGATGTAATTGTGGATTCTCTCGAAAATGACGCAATAAGGGTATCGCACCGCTTAAGGTTTGCAGTATCAGAAAGTTAGACACATCAGTATGGCCGAAGGTCGCAATCTGTGCGCTGAGTTGTTTACGTCGCTCATTCAAGACCCTTACTTTGGCACTGAACAGTTCGGTTAAGCTTTGTAATAGTTCATATAATCTTGGCGAACCGCTAATACGATTCACTGTAGGAATAAACTGATCCACTAAGGTGAAATTATCATCGCCATCATTCACAATTTGTGCAATTTGTAATGCACTAAAGTTTTCTTTTGAATCTTCACCGGTGAGCAATACTAGATTAGGTCGGCCCAGCATGACTTCGCGTTGGCGATTAGGATCGTTTTCATCAGAAATGCGTAAGTAATCGGTACTCCAGGCACATAACTGACCATTCTCACGGTAACCATTGATGCCACTGGCATTGCGGTTGGCGGGTAAACACAAATAAAGATCGACTTTTTCGCTATAGCCACCTTTTAGGTCGATGGCTAACGGTTCATCTTCACTACTGTCATAGCTGACTAAGCGACCGTCTGGAAAAATAACCTGGCATCGAGCTAAGCGAAATTGCCCATTCTCTAAGGCTTCTTCACTAATCTCATAGGAAAGCAACCCCCAGCTTAGCGGCGAAATGCTACGCGACTGTAAGGTTTGGTAATTTTCGTAATATTGATCCCACAGCTGGAAATGCTGTTGGCCTAGGAACATGCCCTCGGCCCAGATCACTTTTCGTAATGACTTCATTCCCGTGTCTCCCCCACGATGTGATGTCGTATATTGTTCAGTCCGTTATATGCAGGGTATTGTCGATTACACTCACATCAAAACTGGTTGATAACCGCTTACTTAGAAAGTCGGTTGATAGTTCACGTATATCCTGCCACTTACGTTCGATAGGTGTACGAAAGATAGCAACAACCCCAACATATTTAGCCTGTTCATGGCGATCTAACTCCACTTTATTGTTAGAGCTAGGGTTAAGAATTATTTCACTACGCGTTAATAGCGTATTGCCTAAGATGCCTTCGTCTTGTTTCCATATTTGGTCGAAGGTCGCACTTTGAAACGCACCTTTGTCGGTAAGTTGATACACCCGTACAACAACCGGTAATGACTCTCCCTGCTTGTTTGGGTTGAGCCCAATGTTTGACTGCAAATCGACTCTGACCATGGGCCCACCACAAGCGGATAGACTGGCAATGGTCAGCATGATGAATAAGAGACGAATAAATCTGACTTTCATGCCACCTGCCCGTCTTTGATTTCGGTTGCAGGTTTTTTCTGGGTATAGCGTGCTTCGAGTGTTTTGGCATACTCATCCACAAACCCGGCAGCAACTAATTTTTCAAACCGCAATGCGGGATTATCCATAAATTCTTGTACGCGCTTTTTATGTAGGCGCCATGCACGTGCATCATTAAGTTTGGGCTTACTATCGCCTAAACCGGCTTCGCCCATATGCTCCAGTGCTTCTGTGGCAATACCATCGAGTGCGCTGAACAGTGCCACTTGATGTGAAATAAGATCATTAAATAGGTTTTCTATTTCGTTCACTGATTTCCAATCAGCACTAAATAAAGAAATAGCCAGTTGGGTTGGGGTTTGACCTTCGAGGGTCTCATAGCTGTGGGGAAATACTCGGTTTAGTGATAAACCAAATTCATCGGCAAATTGGCTTTGGCCTTCGATAAGACGTGCAATGCCATGTACTAATGCCCGCGTAAACGCGAGCTTACGTTGGTGGCGTTCATCTTGCTTTTGTCGTCCTTGCGCCTTTTCTAAAAACTGCGCAACCGTACTTGGTTTATAGTCCATGTATCCTTTATCCCCTACACCCTAAAAATCTTTTTTATTAATTTTTTAGGTCAACAATCCTGCCCATGAATTAAAAACACGGGTATTCCTCTTTAAACTGCTTATCCCCAATAAATGCTAATCATAGTCGACCTTGTATGTGTAAATCTGCTGCTTCACTTTAAAGTATGAAGCGTTTCACATTTTATATTTATTGAGTCCGCTTAATGGTTAAGCAGTGTCTACTAAACATGACTACATTACAAGTCAGGAAATTTTACAGATTGTTACACGCTTTGACGTTTTATGTTTTTACATAACACATGAAACAAGTTTTAGATCAATATGCTTTTTAAACTTGTAACATTCTGTAACAGTTTAATGAAATAAGTTATTAACTCATTCACGCTTAGCTGTGACATTGGGCTGGTAGCTTTGTTCCCCTGCTAAAATGACGCTATGATTGAATGCTTCGTGACACTCATGTGTGCAATAGCAATATAGTTACTGTCAAATCTGTCAGGTTTAACAATAACGTCAAAAAAGACGATGCTAGGAAAATATATTAAGGTAGGGATTTGGTGATAATTAATTTACGGCAGGAGGATCGTTATTTAATGAGTAACTACCTACTGCGATAGGAATACGAATGTGCTTGGCGCGCTTATCTTCTTCTATCTCTGTCACGACATAAAGGTCGAGGTAAAACTTATCTTCGGTTGACGGTACAACAATCACCTTTCGCTTAATCACTTGGCGTACAGGGATGTCTTCATAGCGCTCACGAATATTGGAAGAAATTAACTCTAACCCCTCGGTGGTGGTCACGGCCAACCGTAGTACGGGTAAGGCTTGTTTGCTGATAAATTCAAACTCCACAACTAAATCTTGATCGACCATGGGTTTGCGATGCATGGAATAGTGGACATGGATGGGTAAATCGACCTTTAAAGGTTCACCATTGTTATCTTTTTGTGTGTCGAGTAGTTGCTTGGCTGAGGCTAAGACATCAACATCCTCATAGGCAAAAAGACCACAGCCTGTTAGTGCCAGCAACATACTGATGTATAAAACATATTTCATTGCCACATTATGCCAAAAATACATACATATTACCTAAGGAATTTATGCACCCGTGACCAAGTACACAACATTTAGTAGGCCGCAATTTCGTTTGACTGGGGTAATAAGCGTTGCGATGCAACAGATAGAGGATAACGACGTTCTTCGACGGCAAAATAAGCATTGATTAGCTCTGGCTCCACGCCCACCACTTCGCGAATTACCCGCAAAGGCTGGTCAAGCCAGTCACTGAAATCAAACTTATCCAACGGTACACAATTTGATATGTAGGCAAGTTTCACCGCATCTTTAAAAACAGCGATTTCTTCTTGGTTAAAACGATACACATCGGGATAGAGGTGTTTTGAAACAAAGGCATACAGACTTTCTTCGGTGGTCGTGACTTTCTTGGTGCTACCCATAGTAAAGCCAATGGTAAATGCCTCATCCATATTCAACAGTCCACGCCCAAGCAAAATATGGATACAATCATGCTGCTGAATATCAACGGCACCATGGAAGATTTCAAACCCGGGGATTTTGAACTTCGGGTTCTCGACCAATTGGATCATCAGCGGAATTTCAGATTGATCCGCCTTCACGTCGGATAAAGAGTCCAGCGCTTCAGACAATGTCATCTGGTCTTCATGGAAAGGGATGTGCCAGTTTTTATAAGACACGTTAATTACCTAGAATACACGTTCAGTTAATAGTGCATATCGGCTAGCACTATTAAATTATTTAATCAAATTACCGCTGTTGGGCCAACCTTCTTGCATGACAACACTGACACGAACAATTTCAATATTTTTATACTGGTTTTAAGTGAACCAGATCAAATAAAAGTTCGATTAATTTATGTTATATAGTGTGAATCCTATTGATTTTTGTGAGATATCTCTATAATTCAATATATAGATCAAATAGTTAAAAGTGGGATTTTATTATTATTTATAGGTACTTACACAGCCTATATTCTGACAACCAATACCTGAGATACGCAATGTGATATGGTCTAAAGATTCAGTTTCGCAAAAGAAAAAATTTCTTTCCAGTATGCTAAAGCGGCCTTTGTTGTCGTTAGCACAAAACAGTATAGATAGTTGGCAAAATAGTGAAGCCCTCACTAATCTTCTGCAACAAGATTTATGTAAGCTACCCCATTGCCAATTACTTTATGCCATTAATACTCAGGGTCAACAAATCAGTGCCAATATTACTCGTAACGGTGTTGATCATACTTGGTGTGGACAAGACTTATCAGCCCGACCTTACTTAAACGCGAATTTACCTTATAAAGGTTTAGTTCTCTCCGCCGCTTATTTAAGCCAACGTAGCATGCAGCCTTGTATCACGGCAGTGCAAGCCGTACAGCAAGATGGCCAGTTAATCGGTTTTATTGCTGCAGACTTTCACATTAAAGACCTGCCTTCTTCTTCTGGTACAACGTTGCAATCCATGCAACGCCAAAACCAACGCGACTATCTTCCTGAGCCACGCGGCCATAGTCAAATTGATGAAAATATTAATTATTTGATTTTTGTGCTGAGTGTATTAATGCAGGAACATGGTATTTTTCATTGCCAATTACACTTCGATAGCGATCAATGCATGCTCTATTCTAATAACGACCCCTATCGCTATCAGCTGTTTAATGTTAGTGAGCTAATGGATCCAGAGCTATCATTACTTTATCCGAAGCAAAGTTATGATTCTCGCAACACGATTGAAAAAGAAAAAATTCCACATATTTTTGCGCAGTTAAAAGCATTACGTGAAGCGGATGATGCTATTTATTTACGCTCAGGTTCTTTAAATCTTATAAATGGGATGGTTAATCTCACTTTTTCTAGTGACGGAACAAATTACGTGAGTGTTGATGAATTCATTAACCATGAGCTTGCCCACTGGTTTGACCATCACCCTGCTACACAGATGGCAGTGAATATGGAAAATACAACGCCCAATTAATCCTCCCTCAAGTTTACTCCGGATGACTGCACACAATTAATGCTTGGCGCACAGCGTGCAGGTTTTTAGTAAACGATGCAGCAGCTAACATTTGATAGCCTAACAAATTAGCTAGCTGGAGATCTCTATCATTGTCATGCGGGCCTGCTTGTCTTGTCTCGGTATAATCAAGCCTAGCTTGACTCAAACCGGGTCTAGCATCATTGTTCAATGCATTCGCACAATTCGCCTGACCATGCTTTGTGGCTAAATGTTGGGAAAGGTCAATTAACCTATCACTGTGTGCGAATAATCCGACGATCAGGCTATCAACACGTAGTCTAAGCTGTTCAGGAAAAGGCTGAGCACTACCAACAAGTGACTCATCGGTAATCAAGGTGGTCAGCTCGCTCTGTAGGCGCATATTTCGCTCAGTTAACTGTGCCACTTGCGCTTCGACATCGCGATCAATTTCATAATTGGCCGCATGTACAAGCTCTATTTTTAGCAAAAGCGCAAAAAATATCGCCATAACAACGGATAGTGAAGATGCTTGCTTTTTCATTGTTCCCCCAGTCACGAACACTCATTCATTTTATTCGGGGCCGATCATACACAAATAAAGCATGCTGTGACTAAGCTATTGTGCCTAATGGGGCATTCTTCTTCGCTG